>DASUPQ010000244.1 GCA_036280995.1 Actinomycetota bacterium
GGATCACCCTGGTGGTGGCCAAAGCGCCACCGCCGCCACCGACGACCGCCCCCCAGCCGGACTGCGACCTAGACCGGGAGGGCGACGGCTGGGGCTGCGAATCCGGCTGAGCGACGCCTTGCGGTCAGCCCGGGGTACGGCCGGCGGCGTAGCGGAAGGCGTTGACCAGCCGGTAGCCGCCGGTGGGGGTGCGGAACGGGCGGGCGGCGGCGAGCACGGCCGGCGCCCGGGCGGAGGTGGTGGCGGGGTCCTCGCCCAGGAGGACGCCGCCGACGAGGGCGGCGTCGTCGGGGGCTTCCCAGGGGACCTCGACCAGGCCCGCGGCCACGTCGGCGAGGCCGGCGTCGGCGAGGAGCCGCTCCAGGCCGCCGGGCTGGCGGAGGTCGCCGTCGGGCAGGGGCTCCTCGTCGGCGGCCGCGGCCACGGCGGCCTCGATCGTGTCGAGATCGTTGCGGTCGCCCTCGGCCCAGTTGGCGACGGCCACCTGCCCGCCGGGCACGGTGACGCGGACGAGCTCGGCGAGGGCGTCCAGGGTGTCGCCGGCGAACTGCAGGGCGTTGACGGCCGTGACCACGTCGAAGCTCCCGTCCGGCCAGGGGAGGGGCTGGGCGGGGCCGAGGCGGACGTCGGCGCCGGGGACGCGGGAGCGGGCGAGCTCGACCATCCCGGGGGCCGGGTCGATGCCCGCCGGCCAGGCGCCGAGCCGGGCCAGGTGGGCCAGGAACTCGCCGCTGCCGCAGCCCACGTCCAGCACCCGCGAGCCCTGGCCGATGCCGGTGGCCGCGACCACGACCCGCCAGGCGGGGCGGGCGAACTCGCCCCACAGCTCGGACCAGCCGGCGGCGACCTCGGACCAGCGGTCGGGGTCGGCTCCGTCCATTCAGGGCGTGTCGCCGTCGCTGACCTCGGCCGGGCCGCCGAACAACCGGGCGACCGTTCGGGCCAGGCCCTGGGTGGGCCACCAGGTCTTCATGAACAGGCGGCCGCCGCCCGACCGGCCCTCGACCCACCAGCCGGCGTGACGGCCCCGGCGGAGGCCCACCCGACGATCACCCACGCTCGCCCCTTCCCCTGATCCCCTCGGCCCTGCCGACCTTAGCCTGGCGGGCCGGGGCGGGGGAAGCGGGCGCGAGACCGGTGGCGCCGGCCGGTCCCGCGGCCTTGGGGCTGATCAGCCCAGCGAGCAGCAGCCGGGTGGGCAGTCGTCGCAGGGGCAGTCGAGCGGGTCGTCCCGCAGCGGCATGGCGGTCACCTCCCTTCGGTGCCATGGCCGCACGGTAGACCCTGGAGCGTGCTCCAAGGTCAAGCGGTCGACGCCATCTGGCTGCGGCCGGCGTTCGGCTCAACCGCGACCCACGAACGGCATCCTGGTCGCCATGACGGTCATGGCGGCGACGTTGGCGTCCAGGGGCAGGCCGGCCATGTACAGGACGGCACGGGCCACGTCGGCCACGTCCATCCGGGGTTCGGGGCGGACGCTGCCGTCGGCCTGGAGGACGCCGGCCGCCATGGGCTCGGTCATACCGGTGGCGGCGTTGCCGATGTCGATCTGGCCGCAGGCGATGTCGTAGGGGCGCCCGTCGAGCGCGGTCGACCTGGTCAGCCCCGTGATGGCGTGCTTGGTGGCGGTGTAGGCGACCGAGCGCGGCCGTGGCGCGTGGGCGGAGACGGAGCCGTTGTTGATGATCCGGCCACCCCGGGGCCGCTGGCGCCGCATCACCCGGAACGCCTCGCGGGTGCAGAGGAACGCGCCGGTGAGGTTGACGGCGACCACGGCGTCCCACTCGGCCAGGGGGACGGCGTCGAGCTCGCGGGCCGGCGCCCCCGTGCCGGCGTTGTTGAACAGCAGGTCGACGCGGCCGTGCCGCTCGACCACCCGGTCGAACAGCGCCCGCACCGACGCCTCGTCGGTGACGTCGGCCGGGACCGGGTCGAGGACGCCGGGCAGCTCCCGGCCCCGCTCGGCGACCGACTCCAGGGCGTCGCGGCGGCGGCCGGCCAGGACCACGACCCAGCCCTCAGCGGCCAGGTCGCGCGCGACCGCCGCGCCGATGCCGCTCCCGGCCCCGGTGACGACCGCGATCTTGGGCGGGTGGTCGGCCATCGGTCCTCCAGGTCGGTGTGGGAGCATGCACCCATGGAGTATCCGCCACTGCCGCCGGACCGCTGGCCCGACGCCCCCGGCCGCTACCCCGATCCGGCCGTCCGGGTCCTCGACCCCCGGTTCGAGCGCTACCGGCTCCACAACGCGGCCGTCGAGCGGATCGCCACCGGCTACCGGTGGGCCGAGGGGCCGGTCTGGTTCGGCGACCACCGCTGCCTGGTCTGGAGCGACATCCCCAGCGACCGGATGCTGCGCTGGGACGAGGCCACGGGCGCGGTCAGCGTGTTCCGGAGCCCGGCCAGCAACGCCAACGGCCACACCCGCGACCGCCAGGGCCGGCTCGTCTCCTGTGAGCACCTGACCCGGCGGGTGACGCGGACCGAGCACGACGGGACGATCACCGTGCTCGCCGACCGGTTCGACGGCCGGCCGCTGAACGCCCCCAACGACGTCGTGGTCGCCTCCGACGGGGCCGTCTGGTTCACCGACCCGGGCTACGGGATCCTGTCCGACTACGAGGGCCGCCAGGCGGTGCTGGAGCTGCCGACGGCCGTCTACCGGCTCGACCCCGACGGGGACGGCGGCCCCGAGCCGGTCGTCCAGGACCTGGAGCGGCCCAACGGCCTCTGCTTCAGCCCCGACGAGTCCCGCCTGTACGTGGTCGACTCGGGGGCGGCGGGCGGCATCCACGTCTACGACGTCGCCGGAGGCGGCGTGGAGGGCGGGCGGCCGTTCGCGGACATGGGCCCGGGCAGCTCGGACGGCATCCGCTGCGACGCCGACGGCAACCTGTGGGCGTCCGCCGGCGGTGGCGGCGACGGCTACGACGGCGTGCACGTGTTCGCCCCCGACGGGGCCCGGATCGGCCAGGTCGTCCTCCCCGAGGCCTGCGCCAACCTGTGCTTCGGCGGCCAGGCCGGCAACCGGCTGTTCATGACGGCCAGCCGCTCCGTCTACGCCCTCTACGTCAACGCCGCCGGCGCCCGCTGACCGCAGGCCCGGTGGATCAGCCGCTGACCTCGTCCAGGTACTGGAGGAGGTCGTGGGCGGCCAGCTCGACCTGCTTGTGGCGCCACTCGGCGGCCCGGTACTGGCAGGCGATCAGGCCGGAGCGGTGGAGGCGGCGGAAGTCGCCGTAGACAAAGGCGTACCTGGCCTTGGTCTCGTCGGTGGCGCCGTCGGTGAGGGCGAGGTGCCAGGCGGCGTACTCCTCCCAGGAGTGGGACTCCAGGTAGGCGTTCTCGTCGTTGGCGCTGGGCTGGACGTCGCCCCAGGAGCTCTTGAGCACGTACTGGCGGGCGTCGATCAGCTGGCGGGCCCGCGCCACCGCCTGCTTGTTCACCGTGTAGGAAGCCATGGGGCCAGTCTATGCGGGCGGGGTCGGGGAGGCGCCGTCCAGGAGCTGGGCGGCCAGCTCCTCCACGAACCAGCGGCGCAGGCTGCGGACGTGGGCCGGGGGCTCGGGAATGAGGAGGAGGCCGGAGCGGCACAGCTCGTCGGCCTGCTCGAGCAGGGCCAGGTAGCTCCGGCCCCCGGCGGCGGCGGCCGGGGGCAGGGTCGTCTCCAGCTCGACGGTCCGCTGGCCGCGGGCCTGGGCGGCGGCCACGACGTCGCGGTAGCTGTCACGCTGGCCCCGGAAGCGCTGGTAGAGCTGGTCGACGAGGTCGGCCAGGGGGGCCGCGACCTTGGCGGCGTCGTCGCCCTCGAGCTCGATGCTGATCAGCTCCAGCTCGCGGAACAGGGCGTCGTTGTGGGCCTGCAGGTCGAGGTAGTCGGCGACCGGGACGCCGACGAACCGGACGGTGCGGCTGTCCGGGCTCCGGGGCGCCGGCACCGGCGGGGCGTGGCGCAGGTCGGGGGCGTTCGGGGTGGCGACGGGGTGGTCGCCGTTGGCGGCCACCTCGGCCCAGACGACCTTGCCGCCGGCGGCGGCGCTCACTCCCCAGCGGTCGCTGAGGGCGGCGACCACGCCCAGCCCCCGGCCGGTGAGGGCGTCGGGGCGGTAGTGGCGCAGGGTCGCCGCCGCCTGCGACCGGTCGGTGACGCTGAGGCGGACCCGGCCGTCGCGGAGCTCCAGGGCCAGGGTGAGCTCGGTGCGGGCGTGGAGCACGGCGTTGGTGACCAGCTCCGAGCCGATCAGGACGAGCTGGTCGATGGCCGGCTGGGGCAGCGACCAGGCCGCGGCCCGTCCCTGGATGAAGCGCCGGGCCACCCCGACGCTGAAGGGGCTGCGGGTGAGCGCGAGCCGGGCCGGCTCCGGGCGCCCGACGGACCGGGTCGGCGGGTCAGGCATGGCCGCCACCTGCGGGGGCCGCGTCCGTGCGGGAGACGCACAGGATGGCGAGGTCGTCCGAGAGCTCGCCGCCGTTGGCCTCGTGGACGACGTCGAGCAGGCCGTCGAGCAACTCGTCGGTCCCGGCGCCGTGGCCCAGCAGCCCGGCCGCGGCCGCGGCCAGCGCCTCGATCCCGAACCGCTCCACCGCCCCGGGCGCGCTGCGGCCCTCGACCAGCCCGTCGGTGTAGCACAGCAGCGTCCAGGCGCCGCCCACCTCCAGCTCGCCCGCCTCCCAGGGGTAGGGGTGGTCGAGGATGCCCAGGCCCGGCCCGCCCGGGACCTCCACGACCCGCACCTCCCCGCCGCGGGCGAGCAGCGGCGGCGGGTGGCCGGCCAGGGCGACGGTGATGCCGTCGTGACCGGGGTCGATCCAGCAGCAGCAGACGGTGGCGTACAGCTCCTCCGACTGCCGGTTGCAGGTCAGCACCTTGTCCAGCCCGTCCAGCAGGTCGGCGGGTTCGTGGCCGGTGAGCACCAGCGCCCGCCAGGCCGACCGCAGCGCCACCCCGACCGCGGCCTCGGCCGGGCCGTGGCCGGCGACGTCGCCGATCAGCAGGGCCACCGTCCCGTCGGCCAGCGGCAGGGCGTCGAAGAAGTCGGCGCCGAGCAGCGCCCGCTCCTGCCCCGGCTGGTACCGGGTGCGCAGCTCCAGCGCCGGGTCGGGCAGGGACAGGCTGGGCAGCAGCCCGCTCTGCAGCCGGCGCGACAGCTCGGCCTGGGCCTGGGCGTCGATGAGCTGCTCCTCCCGCTCCCGCCAGTCGGTGACGTCCTGGCAGATGCCCAGCATGCGCGACGGCCGCCGTCCCTGCTCGTCAGGGAGGACGTCGCCCCAGCTGGACAGGACCCGCAGCTCGCCGGTGGGCCGCAGGACCCGCACCTGCATGCGGTACGAGGTCGCCTCGGAGGCGGCCGTGCGCAGGGTGGCGGCCGCCTCGGCGCGGTCGTCGGGGTGGACCAGCGCCAGCAGCCCGTCCAGGGTGCCGCTGTAGCCCTCGGGGTCGACGCCGAGGATCCGGTACAGCTCCGGGCTCCAGGTCATCTGGCCGCTGGCCAGGGACCACTCGAAGCTGCCCAGCTTGGCCACCGCCTGGGCCTCGGCCAGCTGGTACTCGCGGTCGCGGCGGGCCTGCTCGGCCTCCAGCTCGGCGGTCACGTCCTGGGTGATCTTGGCGAACCCGACGAGCTGCCCTTCGGGGTTGAACAGGGCGGTGATGGTCACCTGGGCGTAGAAGCGGCGGCCGTCCTTGCGGACCCGCCAGCCTCGGCCCTGGAAGCGGCCCTCCTGGGCGGCGCGGGCCAGCATCCTGGCCGGGAGGCCGGCGGCGATGTCGTCCGGCTCGTAGAACCTGGTGAACTCCTGGCCCAGGATCTCCTCGGCCGTGTACCCCTTGATCCGCTCAGCGCCCGCGTTCCAGCTGACCACCCGGCCGCCGGGGTCGAGCAGGAAGATGGCGTAGTCCCGCACGGCCTCGACCAGCAGGCGGAACTGGTCGGCGCTGGCCACGCCGGGTGCTGGCCTCTCATGCCTGCTCTGCATGATGGCACGCTGCACCGCCTGTCGAGGCCCTGTCAATCCGGGCGTACCTCCTGGGTGGCGAGCCGGGCGGCTCGGGGCGCCAGGGAACGGGCGTCGATGTGCTCGCAGACCTCGGCGAACACCGGGGTGGGGCCGGCCCAGCGCAGGTCGTCCACGCCGGCCAGGAGCGAGCACTCGACCCGGAGGGTGGCCAGGTCCTTGAAGAGCATGGCCTGGCCGCGCATGGCCCGCAGGGTGGCGGCCAGGGCGGGCCGGTTGCGGACGGGCACGGCCCAGTCGCCCGGCGTGTCGGGGATCGCCTCGATGTGCCCGTAGCGGGCGAGCATGGTCGCGGCCGACCTGGCCCCCCAGCCGGGCAGGCCGGGGTAGCCGTCGGCCGAGTCGCCGACCAGGGCCAGGTAGTCGGGGATGGAGCGCGGGCCGACGCCGAACTTGGCCGTCACCCCGGCCTCGTCGTAGACGATCCGCTGGCGCCGGTCCAGCTGCACGACCCGGGCGCCGCGGACGCACTGGCCGAGGTCCTTGTCGGGGGTGCAGATGACCACCTGCTCGACCCTGGGATCGTCGGCGGCCACGGCGGCCGCGCCGGCCAGGGCGTCGTCGGCCTCCAGCTCGACCATCGGCCACACGACCACGCCCATCGCCTCCAGGGCCACCTCGACCAGCCCGAACTGGCCCAGGAGCCGCGGGTCGAGCCCGGCCGAGGTCTTGTAGGCGGGCCACAGGCCGTTGCGGAACGACTCGATGACGTGGTCGGTGGCCACGCCCAGGTGGGTGACGCCCTGCTCCAGCAGCCCCAGCACGGACGACAGCACCCCGCGGCTGGCCGCCACCTCGGCCCCCTCGGCGGTGCGGTGCGGCGGCACCCCGTAGAAGTGGCCGAACAGCTCGTAGGTCCCGTCGACCAGGAAGACGCGCATCGGCCCAGGGTAGCCCGCGGTCACCCACCGGCCCTGTAGGCTCCCGCTGTCGTTCCTGGTCGACGGCAACCTGTGCGTCGGGGTGATGGGCGAGGAGCTGATCGCCCGGGTCGGCCCCGACGCCACCGCGGCCGCCCTGGAGCGCCCGGGCAGCCGGCTGTTCGACTTCACCGGCCGCCCGATGAAGGGCTGGGTGACGGTCCAGCCGGGCGCCCTGGAGGACGACGCCCTGGCCGGGTGGGTCGAGCTGGCGCTGGTCTACGTCCGCACGCTCCCGCCCAAGTAGCCGGCCGGCCGGGTTCGCGACCTGGCAGGACTGCTGGGGCAGCCGCGGCCTGGCGCCGGAGGAGATGGAGGACGGCTACGACTCGTCGTGGACCCCGACGGGGTGGGGCCGCGGATCTGGTTCCAGCCGGTGCCCGAGCCAGGGCGGTCGCGGGACCGGGCTGGCCGCACCCTGCTCGCTATGCTCCGGGGAACCAGCCGAGAGGAGCCGCGATGAGCGCCTTCACCGCCAGCGAGATCGACTACCTCACCAGCCAGGGCCTGGCCCGGCTGGCCACCGTCGGCCCCGACGGCCAGCCGCACGTGGTCCCGGTGACCTTCACCTTCAACGCCGACGAGGACACCATCGACGTCGGCGGGGTCGACTTCGGCGCCACCAAGAAGTGGCGCGACGCCCGGCGCAACCCCAGGGTCACCTTCCTGCTCGACGACGTCCTGCGCGACCCCCGCCGGGCCCGGGCCATCGAGGTCCGCGGCCGCGCCGAGGCCTTGACCAGCGGCGGGAGCGCCATCAACCCCCGCTTCCCCAACTTCGCCGAGGAGTTTCTCCGCATCCGGCCGACCAGGATCGTCAGCTGGGGCCTGGAGGAGGCCCGGGACGGCACCACCCCGGCCGACTTCCGCGTCAGCTCCCGGCCGGTCGGCTAGGCACCGGGCGGCGCCGCTGCTGGGCCGCTCCCGCACCGTGATCTGCCCCGACCTGCGCGACCACGCGCCCTACGCCAAGCGGGCCATGGCCGGCGACTGCCGGCCGCCGAACTGCTCGCGTTCCGGGCCGCTGCCGGCTGAGCCGGCGCCGTTTCAGCGGGCCGTCCGGGGACGGCCGAGGTGGCCGGCGACGCCGATGCCCCAGCCGAGCATGGGCCAGATGGGCCAGGGGTAGTTCGCCCCGGTGACCAGCCAGATCAGCCACAGCAGGGCCATCACGGCCAGGTAGGTCCGGACCGGGCTGTCGAGGCCGGGGCGGGGGGCGGCCGCCGGCCGGCGCGGCGGCTGCGGCGGCCGCGGCGGGACGGGCAGGTCGCGGACCAGGACCTCCAGGTCGGCGCCGGTCCGGGCGGTCCAGGCCGAGGCCATCCGCTCCTCGAACTCCTCCAGGGTGAGGCGCCCGGCGGCGTGGTGGTCGGCGAGCTGGTCGATCACCTGGCCGCGCTCGGTGTCACCGACCCGCAGCCGGGGGTCGGCCGGCCGGGGCAGCGTCCGGGCCGGGCGGTGCTGGTGGTGGGCGTGCATGGTGGTCTCCTCCGGGTCGGTCAGGCGTCGGGGGCGAGGGCGCGGCCGAGCAGGGCGCCGACCTCGCCGGCGATCTCGTCGAACGGGCGCTGGTCCTGGGCGAGCGAGCCGCCCAGCCACAGGGCGGCCAGCCCGTGCACCACCGACCAGGCCAGGTAGGCGACGGTCCGCTCGTCGGTGCCGGCCGCCCAGCCGGCATCCTGGACGTCGCGGACCCCAGCGAGCAGCAGGGCGAAGGTGGCCTCGCCGGCCGCGCACAGCGCCGGGTCGTCCTGGTGGAGCAGGTCGCGCTGCCACATCACCGCGAAGTGGGCCGGGTGGCCGACGGCGAAGCCGGTGTAGGCCCGGCCGGCGGCGCGCAGCCGCTGGCCCGGGGTCGCGTCCGGGCCGGCCTCCCGGGTGGCGGTGGTGATGGCCGCCGACAGCAGCTCGAAGCCCTCGACGGCGATGGCGGTGAACAGGGCCGCCTTGTCGGGGAAGTGGTTGGCCGGGGCGGCATGGGAGACGCCGAGCCGTCGGGCCAGCGACCGCAGGCTCACCGCCGACGGCCCCTCCCGGTCGATCAGCTCCAGGGCCGCGTCCAGCAGGTCCCGGCGCAGGTCGCCGCCGTAGTAGGTCGGGTTCGCCCTGGCCGTCCGGGCCACCGTCACGATCGCCTCCTCCCTTCAGGTTGGCAGTGTCAATCTAGTCCTTCAGATTGGCAGTGTCAACCTGCCGGGGCGTTACCGGGCCGGGCGGCGTGGTAGCGCCTGGCGGACGGACCTCTCGATGACAAGGACGTGGTGCTGACATGCGGGAACTGGCCCTGGTCACCGGGGCGTCGAGCGGAATCGGGCTGGAGCTGGCGCGCCAGTTCGTCCAGCACGGCTTCGACGTCATCATCACCGCCGAGGACGACGAGCTGGCGACGGCCGAGGCGGCCCTGGCCGGAGACGGCGCCGAGGTCCGGGCGGTCAAGGCCGACCTGTCGACCTACGACGGGGTGGAGCGGCTCTGGTCGGCCGTGGCCGCGGCCGGGCGGCCGCTGGACGCGGCGGCCCTCAACGCCGGCATCGGGGTCAACGGCGACTTCACCCGCGACATCCCCCTGGAGGACGACCTGCGGCTGATCGCCGTCAACGTGACCGCGGTCGTCCACCTGGCCAAGCGGCTGCTGCCCGGCATGGTCGAGCGGGGCGCCGGGCGGCTGCTGGTCACCTCGTCGGTGGCGGCCACCATGCCCGGGCCCTACTACGCCACCTACGCCGCCTCCAAGGCCTTCCTCCAGTCGTTCGCCCAGGCCATCCGGTTCGAGCTCAAGGACACCGGCGTCACCATGACCGCCCTCCAGCCGGGACCGACCGACACCGAGTTCTTCGAGCGCGCCGGCATGGAGGACACCAAGGTCGCCGAGGCCAAGAAGGACGACCCGGCGAAGGTGGCCGAGCAGGGCTTCGAGGCCATGATGGCCGGCAAGGACCACGTGATCGCCGGCAGCCCGAAGAACAAGGCCCAGGTGGCCGGGGGCAAGCTCCTGCCCGAGAAGGCCAGGGCCGAGCTGCAGGCCGCCCAGGTCAAGCCCGAGCCGGACGGCGGCTGACCGAGGACGACAGCCGGCCGGCCGCGGTCGGCTGTCCGGGTGGGCGAGTACCGTCTCCCTGATCGCTCAGCGAGACAAGCGCTGAAGGGAGCGAGTGCTGTTGCCTTCCTCGTCCACCATGTCCCTGTCCATCCCCGAGCTGCGCGGCGCCTTCGACGGCCGCGTCACCGCCCCCGGCGACAGCGGCTACGACCAGGCCCGCAAGGTCTTCTACGGCAAGTGGGACCGGCGCCCGGCGGCTGTCGTCCGGCCGACCAGCGCCGGGGAGGTGGCCCGGGTGGTGACCCTGGCCGCCGACACCGGGCTGGAGCTGGCCGTCCGCAGCGGCGGCCACAGCCTGGCCGGTCACAGCACCACCGAGGGCGGGATCGTGCTCGACCTGTCGGGGCTGACCGACCTGGCCGTCGATCTGGAGGGCCGGACGGCCTGGGCCCAGGCCGGGCTGACCGCCGGCGCCTACACCGCCGCCGTGGGCGCCCATGGGCTGGCCACCGGGTTCGGGGACACCGGGTCGGTCGGCATCGGCGGGCTGACCTTGGGCGGCGGGGTCGGGTTCCTGGTCCGCAAACTGGGGCTGACCATCGACAGCCTGCTCGCCGCCGAGGTCGTGACCGCCGACGGCCGCATCCTCCAGGTCGACGGCGAGCGCCATCCCGATCTGTTCTGGGCCCTGCGGGGTGGCGGGGGCAACTTCGGGGTGGCGACCCGCTTCCAGTTCCGCCTGCACCCGGTCGACCAGATCGTGGGCGGGATGCTGCTGCTCCCTGGCAGCGCCGACGTCATCGAGGGCCTGGTGGCCGCGGCCGAGGCGGCGCCCGAGGAGCTGTCGGCCATCGCCAACATCATGGTCGCCCCGCCGATGCCGTTCCTGCCGCCCAGCGCCCACGGCACGCTGGTCGTCATGGCCCTGCTGTGCTACGCCGGCGACCCAGCGGCCGGCGAGCGGGCACTGGCGCCGTTCCGGGCCCTGGCCGAGCCGGTCGCCGACATGCTCCAGCCGATGCCCTACCCGGGGCTGTTCGAGCCGGCCGAGGACATCGAGGTCGTCGAGGAGTCGGCCCGCTCGATGTTCCTGGACCGCGTCGACCGGGCCGCCGCCGAGGCCGTGGTCGAGCACCTCCAGGCCTCCACCGCCCCCATGGCCGTGGCCCAGCTGCGGGTGCTGGGCGGGGCCATGGCCCGCGTCCCGGCCGAGGCCACCGCGTTCGCCCACCGCGACCGGCGCTTCATGGCCGCGGTCGGCGCCGTCTACGAGCACGCCGCCGACCGGCCCGCCCACGAGGCGTGGGCGGAGGCGTTCGCGGCCGCGCTGCGCGGCGACGGCGGCCCGGGGGTGTACGTCAACTTCCTCAGCGACGAGGGACCCGAGCGGGTCCGCGAGGCCTACCCGGGCCCCACCTGGGACCGGCTGGCCGAGATCAAGCGCCGCTACGACCCGGGCAACCTGTTCCGCCGCAACCAGAACATCCCGCCGGCGCCAGGGCCCGCCTGACCCGGGGCCCGCGCTTGCGGAATGCGAACGACTGCGAAGACTTGACATAGCTCGCGCAAGCGTTCGCAATGTGCCCCTAGGCGGACCATGCCCCACAGGAGGGCAGAGGTGGGCAACCGGCCAGAGGCGGGCGTCTCCGAGCTGAACCCGCTCGCGGAGGTGCGCCAGGCGCGCATGGCCGGGATCATCTGGGACGAGGGGTTCGCGCGGGTCACCGACCTGGCCGACCGGTTCGGGGTGTCGGCGGTCACGGTCCGGGCCGACCTGACGGCGCTGGAGGCCAGGGCGCGGGTCCGGCGGGTCCGGGGCGGGGCGGTGCCGCCCTCGGAGCTGCTGGGGGAGCGGCCCTTCGAGTCGTCGCAGTGGGAGGCGCCCCTCCAGAAGTCCAGCATCGGCATGCACGCCGCCAGGATGATCGCCGCCGGCGACACCGTGATCCTGGACGTGGGCACGACCACGACGTCCATCGCCCGCGCGCTCGTGCTCCGCACCGACCTGCACGACGTCACCGTGGTCACCAACGGGCTCAACATCGCTCTGGAGCTGGAACGGGCCACCCCCCGCATCAGCGTCGTGGTCACCGGCGGCACCCTCCGCCCCCTGCAGCACTCGCTGGTCAACCCGCTGGGCACGACCCTGCTGGAGCGCCTGCACGCCTCGGTGGCCTTCGTCGGCTGCAACGGCGTCGACCCCGAGGTCGGCATCACCAACGTCAACCTGCCCGAGGCCGAGGTCAAGCGGGCCATGCTGCTGGCCGCCCGGCGCCGCGTGATCGTCGCCGACGGGTCCAAGGTGGGCGAGGTCGAGCTGGCCAAGGTGTGCGACATCGAGGAGGTGAGCCTTCTGATCACCGACCCCACCGCCGACCCCGAGGTGGTGGCCGAGATCGCCGCCGCCGGCTGCCGAGTGGAGTACGCCGGCTAGGCCCGAACGACCGCACCACCGTCCGTCGGTCCACGTCCACGGCGCCCGAGCGCCACGCTAGGAGGCGACATGTCCCGTCCCCGGTCGGAATCCGAGTACCTGGCCCGCCTTCTCCCGCCGTCGGTGGCGGCGACTGGCCTCAGCCGCCGCGGCTTCCTCAAGGGCACCCTTGGCGCCGGGGCGGCCGTCTCGCTCTCCAGCCTGCTCGCCGCCTGCGGCGGCGGCGACGGCGAGGGCGACAGCGCCTCCAAGGAGGTCACCTTCGGCTCCAACCAGTCCGACGAGGTGCCCAAGAAGGCCTACGCCGAGATGACGGCGGCGTTCCAGCAGCAGTCGGGCCTGACGGTGAAGACCAACACCATCGAGCACGAGACCTTCCAGGAGAACATCAACAACTACCTGCAGGGCAACCCCGACGACGTGTTCACCTGGTTCGCCGGCTACCGGATGCAGTTCTTCGCCTCCCAGGGCCTGGCCGGCGACATCAGTGACGTCTGGGGCGACATCTCCGGCATGAGCGAGGCGATGAAGGCCGCCTCCACCGGCGAGGACGGCAAGCAGTACTTCGTGCCCCTGACCACCTACCCGTGGGGGCTCTTCTACCGCAAGTCTGTCTGGGAGGAGAAGGGCTACCAGCCCCCCGAGACCCTGGACGAGCTGGTCACCCTGGCCAAGCAGATGGAGAAGGACGGGCTGATCCCGATCGCCTTCGCCGACAAGGACGGCTGGCCGGCCATGGGCACCTTCGACCAGCTCAACCTGCGCATCAACGGCTACCAGTTCCACGTCGACCTGATGGCCGGCAAGCAGGCCTGGGACTCGCCCCAGGTCAAGAAGGTGTTCGACACCTGGCGGGGGCTGCTGCCCTACCACCAGCCCGACGCCCTGGGGCGCGAGTGGCAGGAGGCGGCCCGGGCCCTGCAGAAGAAGCAGGCGGGGATGTACCTGCTCGGCATGTTCGTGGGCGAGCAGTTCCCCGAGAAGGACCGCGACGACCTCGACTTCTTCAACTTCCCCGAGATCGACCCGGCCATCGGCACCGGGGCGATCGAGGCCCCCATCGACGGCGTCATGATGCGCGCCGAGCCCAAGAACGAGGAGGGCGCCAAGCAGTTCCTCAAGTTCACCGGCACGGCCGAGGCCGAGAACGTCCTCCTCAAGGCCAACAACACCGTCATCGGGTCCAGCACCGAGGCCGATTCCAGCAACTACACCGGGCTGCAGAAGAAGGCGGTCGAGTTCATCGGTGCGGCCGAGTCGATCGCCCAGTTCCTGGACCGCGACACCCGGCCCGACTTCGCCTCGACGGTCATGATCCCCGGCCTGCAGACCTTCATCAAGAACCCGAACGACGTCGACGGGCTGACCAAGAGCCTGGAGAGCCAGAAGAAGTCGATCTTCACCTCCTGAGACGGGGAGGCGCCGATGACCGACCTGCCCACTGTCCCGGTCACACCCGCCGAAGCGGCCCCGCCCGGCCCGGCCCGGCCACGGCGCGGCCGCCGCGTCCAGACGACCGGCACCGACCGACTCTTCCTGGTCCTCATGGTGGCCATCCCCACGGCCCTGGTGGTGGGACTGGTCTGGCTGCCCGCGGTCGCCACCGTGGTGCTGTCGTTCGCCAGCTGGACCGGCGTCGGCAGCCTGGACACCATCAAGTGGATCGGGACCGACAACTACGTCAACGTGTTCACCATCTACCCGCCGTTCAAGCCGGCCCTCCAGCACAACCTCATCTGGCTGGTGTTCCTGTTCGTCATCCCCACCGTGCTCGGGATCTTCCTGGCCGTGCTGCTGGACCGCGAGCTGCGCGGGACCCGCTTCTACCAGAGCGCCCTGTTCCTGCCGGTGGTCCTTTCGCTGGCCCTGGTGGGGTTCATCTGGCAGCTCATCTACTCGCGCGACCAGGGGCTCCTCAACGCCGTGCTCCACACCGAGATCGACTGGTACGGGGACTCCCGCTGGAACCTGTGGGCGGTGCTGGTCGCCGCCGGCTGGAAGCACACCGGCTACATCATGCTGCTCTACCTGGCCGGGCTGAAGGGCGTCGACCCCAGCCTGCGGGAGGCGGCCGCCGTCGACGGGGCCAGTCCGGCCCGGACCTTCTTCTCGGTCGTGTTCCCGGTGATGCGTCCCATCAACATCATCATCATCGTGGTCACGGTGATCGAGGCCCTGCGGGCCTTCGATATCGTCTGGGTGATCAACAAGGGCACCAACGGCCTGGAGCTGATCTCGACCCTGGTCACGGCCAACGTCGTCGGGGAGGCGAGCCGGATCGGCTTCGGCTCGGCCCTGGCCACCATCATGCTGGTCATCTCGCTGGTGTTCATCACCATCTTCCTGTCCACCGTCATGCGGGGGGAGCGGCGATGACCAGCACCACCGTCACCCGCGGGGCCACCACCGAGGCGACTGGGGCCGGGACCAGGCGGCGGCGCCTGTCGCCGGCGCGGGTCCTGCTGCACGTGTTCCTGGTCGCGACCGCCCTGGCCTGGCTGTTCCCGGTGGTGTGGGCGGTGTTCAACTCCTTCCGCGACTACGACTACACCTCGGAGCACGGCTATGTCTCCCTGGGCGGGTTCACGTTCCAGAACTACCTGAACGCCTGGGAGCAGGGCGAGTTCACCCGCCACTTCCTCAACTCGCTGTACATCACCGTGCCGGCGGTGCTCCTGACGCTGTTCCTCGCCTCCTGCGTGGCCTTTGTCGTCGCCCGCTTCAGCTTCCGGTTCAACCTGATCCTGCTGGGGTTGTTCACCGCGGCCAACCTGCTGCCGCAGCAGGCGCTGCTGATCCCGCTGTTCCGGCTGTACCGCGAGGTCCCGCTGCCGCTGTGGATGAGCGACTCGGGGCAGCTGCTGGACAGCTACTGGGGGCTGATCCTGGTCAACACCGCCTTCCAGACCGGCTTCTGCACC
>DASUPQ010000245.1 GCA_036280995.1 Actinomycetota bacterium
TGGCCGCTCGGTCATCTCCATCTGCTGCCAGGAGGACCTGCCCGGCCTGGCGGACACGGTGGCGGTGGTGCGGAAGGGCGACCTTGTCCGCCCGGTGGCGCTCCGCCTGGACGCCGGAGGCGGCCGCTGGATCGTGACCGAGCTTCGCTGGTGGCGTAACGAGACCGGCACGGCCACGACACCCGGCCGAGACGACGGATCGTCATGATGAAGCCGATCGGGATCCGCGACGAAGACAACGTAGGCTCGCGGGAACCGTGGTTCGAGGATCGCAGGGCGACCCAGGTCCCGGAGCACGGCGGAGCGGATCCGGGTGGTTCGACGGTTCGGGGGTCGAGATGGCAGGGATGGCGGAGGGCTACTGGAAGGAGCTGCGGCCGTCGGGCGCCGCCAGGCTCCGCCTCGACGTGACCATCCACGACGACCAGGAGCCCAGCGCTCGCGACCTCCGCCGCCGCCAGCGCCAGCGCCAGACCGCCCGGTCCAGGGTCCGAGCCGCCGCCTCCCGCAGCTAGCGGCAGGCCCTACCGGTCCGGCCAGCACCGGTCCAGGCCGGGAGACGCAACCAGTCACCCGCCCGGTGCCGACCAGGACCGGGACCCCTGCCGTTTCTGTCCCGGTTACGGACGCGGGGTCGCGGCGCCGTGGCAGAGCTTGTACTTCTTGCCTGAGCCGCAGGGGCAGGGTTGGTTGCGGCCGACCTTCTTGCCGCCCTGGCGTTGGGGCTGGGAGGCGGCGGCGCGCTCGTCGGCCTCGGTGACGGCGGAGCTGAGCTGGGTCGGGGGTGGGGCGGGGGCCTGGCGGCGTTGCTCGTCCTCGTCAACGACCTGGATGGAGGCGTTGAAGACGTAGGCGACGGCCTCGCGCTTGATGGAGTCCTGCATCGCCTGGAACATGTCGAAGCCCTCGCGCTGGTACTCGACCAGGGGATCGCGCTGGCCGATGGCGCGCAGGCCGATGCCCTCCTGGAGGTAGTCCATCTCGTAGAGGTGCTCGCGCCAGTGGCGGTCGAGGACGGTGAGGAGCACCCGGCGCTCGAACTGGTGCAGCAGGTCGGCCCCGAACTCGGCCTCGCGCTCCTTGTAGGCGCGCTCGGCGTCGTCAAGGAGCATGTTCTCGAACTCGTTGTGGTCGAGACCCTCCAGGTCGAGGGTGTCGGGGTCCAGCTGGGTCGGGTAGAGCTGGGCGATCGCCTTGAAGAGGCCCTCGAGGTCCCACTCCTCGGGGTAGGCGCCCTGGGGGCAGTACTCGGCGACCAGGCCGCTGACCACGTCGCCGAGGAAGCCGAGGGTCTGGTCGCGCAGCTCGTCGCCACCTTCGAGGATCTGGCGGCGGGTCTCGTAGATGACCTGGCGCTGCTTGTTCATGACCTCGTCGTACTTGAGGACGTTCTTGCGCCGCTCGAAGTTCTGCGACTCGACCTGGCGCTGGGCGTTGGCGATGGCCTTGGTCACCAGCCGGTGGGTGATGGGCACGTCGTCGGGCAGCGACAGCCGCTCCATCAGGTTGCCGACCGTCTTGGTGGCGAACATGCGCATCAGGTCGTCCTCGAGGGACAGGTAGAAGCGGGACTCGCCCGGGTCGCCCTGGCGGCCGGAGCGGCCGCGGAGCTGGTTGTCGATCCGGCGGGACTCGTGGCGTTCGGTGCCGAGCACGGCCAGCCCGCCCCGGTCGACCACCTGCTGGTGCTCGTCGGCGACCTGGCGGGTCTTGTCCTCGATGGCCGCCTGCCGGGCGGCGTTCCACTCCTCCGGGGGCGTCTCGAGGGGGTCCATGCCCTTGGCCCGCAGCGACTCGTCGGCCAGGTACTCGACGTTGCCGCCGAGCATGATGTCGACGCCGCGGCCGGCCATGTTGGTGGCCACGGTGACCGCGCCCAGCCGGCCGGCCTGGGCGATGATGTGGGCCTCGCGCTCGTGGTGCTTGGCGTTGAGGATCTCGGCCTTGATCCCGCGCTTCTCCAGCAGCCGGTTGACCCGCTCGGACTTCTCGATGGAGACGGTGCCGACCAGGATCGGCTGGCCGCGCTCGTGGCGCTCGGCGATCTCGTCGACCAGGGCCTCGAACTTGGCCTGCTCGGTCTTGTAGATCACGTCCCCGTGGTCCTCGCGGATCATTGGCCGGTTGGTCGGGACCTCGACCACGCCCAGCTTGTAGATGTGGTTGAACTCGGCCGCCTCGGTCTTGGCCGTGCCCGTCATGCCGGCGATCTTGTCGTACATGCGGAAGTAGTTCTGCAGGGTGATGGTGGCGTAGGTCTGGTTCTCCTCCTTGATCGAGACCCCTTCCTTGGCCTCGATGGCCTGGTGCAGGCCCTCGGAGTAGCGCCGTCCCTCCAGCACCCGCCCGGTGAACTCGTCGACGATCAGGACCTCGCCGTCGCGCACGATGTACTCGTCGTCGCGCTTGTAGAGCTCCTTGGCCCGGATGGCGTTCTGCAGGTGGTGGACCAGGGGGGTGTTGATGGCGTCGTAGAGGTTCTCGATCTGGAGCAGCTCCTCGACCTTGGCGATCCCGGCCTCGTTGATGGCCACGGTGTGCTTGCCTTCGTCGACCTCGTAGTGCATGTCGCGGTGCAGCCGCGGCGCCAGGCGGGCGAACTGCTGGTACCAGCGGTGGCCCTGCTCGGTGGCGCCGGAGATGATCAGCGGGGTCCGGGCCTCGTCGACCAGGATGGAGTCGACCTCGTCGACGATGGCGTAGGCGTGGCCGCGCTGGACCAGGTCCTCGGTGAACACGGCCATGTTGTCGCGCAGGTAGTCGAAGCCGAACTCGTTGTTGGTGCCGTGGGTGATGTCGGCGTCGTAGGCGGGCCGGCGCTCCTGGGGCTGCATGGTGGCCAGGATCACCCCGACCTCCAGGCCGAGGAAGCGGTGGATGACCCCCATCCACTCGGCGTCGCGCTTGGCCAGGTAGTCGTTGACGGTGACGATGTGGACGCCCTCGCCGGTGAGTGCGTTGAGGTAGGCGGAGAGCGTCGAGGTCAGCGTCTTGCCTTCGCCGGTCTTCATCTCGGCGATGTGGCCCCAGTGCAGCGCCGCACCGCCGACCAGCTGGACGTCGAAGTGGCGCTTGCCGAGGGTGCGGACGCTGGCCTCGCGGACGGTCGCGAACACCTCGGGGAGCAGGTCGTCGAGGGTCTGGCCGTCGGCCAGGCGCTTGCGGAAGGTGTCGGTCAGCTGGCGCAGCTCGGCGTCGGAGCGTGCCTGCATCGCCGGCTCGAAGGCGTTGATCTCGGGGACCACCGCCTGGCAGCGACGCAGGTCCCTGCCCTCGCCGAAGCTCAGGACCTTGGACAGCACCACGGGTCGGATTCCTCCTCAGACCGGTGGGCCGACCATCACCCGCCGGAGCTCAGTTGCAGCCAAAGTCCCATTCTAGTGACCGGGCGCCGGGTCGGTGTCCCAGCCGTAGCGGTCGGGGTCGAGCACGAAGGCGGCCGCGCCGAGGAGGCCGGCGGCCTCGCCGAGCTGGCCGGGGACGACCCGGCAGGCCGCGGCGAACGGGAAGCCGGCGTGGGTGGTGAACGCCTGCTGGAGCGGCTCCCAGAAGACCGGTCCTGACCGGGAGAAGCCGCCGACGATGGCCGCCACCTCGAGGTCGAGCAGGTTGGCGCAGGAGGCGACGGCCGTCCCGACGGCCCGGCCGGCCCTGGCCACGTTGCGGAGGGCGACCTCGTCGCCGGACGCGGCGGCCGCGGCCAGGGCGACCCCGTCGGCGACCACCCCGGGCCGGGGACGCCAGCCGTCGTCGAGGGCGTGGCGCACGGTGTTGGGCCCGGACGCGATCGCCTCCAGGCAGCCCCGGCCGCCGCAGGCGCAGGCCGGCCCGTCGAGCTCGACCACCACGTGGCCCACGTGGCCGGCGTTGCCGCTGGTGCCGTGGTAGAGGCGGCCGTCGAGGATGAGGCCGCCGCCGACCCCGGTGGAGACGGTGATGCCGAGCAGGTTGGCGGTGCCGGCGCCGGCGCCCTTCCAGTGCTCGCCGACGGTCAGCCCGACCGCGTCGTTGTGGATGAGCACCCGGTCGCTGGCGAACTCCTCGGCCAGGCGCTTGCGCAGCGGGAAGCCGCGCCAGGCGGGCATGTTGAGCGGGGACACCTCGCCCGAGGGCCAGACCATGGGCCCGGCGGCGGCCACGCCGACGCCGTCCAGGTCGCCGGGGAGGACGTCGGCGCCGCGCAGCGCCGCGGCCGCGCAGGCCAGCAGGGCCTCGTACAGCAGCTCGGGGTCGGGGCCGGTCGGCGAGGGCACCCGGCCCCGGCCCAGGATGCGGCCGGCGTCGTCGACCACCGCGGCGGCCAGCTTGGTCCCGCCGACGTCGAGCGCGAGCACGGCGGCCATGGGCCCGCTACCGACCGTCAGGAAGCGCCATGCCGCTACTTGATCTCGAGCAGCTTCTCGCGGACCGCGTACACCACCGCCTCCATCCGCGAGTGCAGGTGCAGCTTCTCGAGGATGTTGCGGATGTGGTTCTTGACGGTGTTCTCGGAGATGTAGAGCTCTTTGGCGATGTCGCGGTTGTTGTGGCCCTTGGCGACGAGCTTGAGGACCTCCATCTCGCGCTCGGTGAGGCGCGGGGTGGGGACCTGCTGCTTCTCGTCGGCCCGCTTGACCATGGTGGCGAACTCGTTGAGGAGCTTGGAGGCCATGGACGGCGAGATCAGCGACTGGCCCTGGTTGACCGAGCGGATCGCGTTGGCGACCTCCTCGATCGAGATCTCCTTGAGCAGGTAGCCGTTGGCGCCGGCCTTGATGGCGTCGTAGAGGTCGGCCTCCTCGTCGGAGATGGTCAGCATGAGGATCTTGGCGTGCGGGATGAGGTCCTTGATGGTCTGGGTCGCCTCGATGCCGCTGCG
>DASUPQ010000246.1 GCA_036280995.1 Actinomycetota bacterium
CAGGTAGCTGACGAAGGCGACCGCGATGGCCGCGTTGCCGGCCCAGATGGCGATCCAGTAGCCCCATGCCGTCTGGAAGCCGACGAAGTCGCCGAACGCCTTGCGGCTATAGGCGTAGGGCCCGCCGGTCCGCGGGTAGGCCCGGCCCAGCCGGGCGAACACCAGAGCCAGCAGCACCGCCCCGGCCGTTGTCAGCAGCCAGGCGACGATGCTGATCCCGCCATAGGAGGCCAGCGAGCTCGGGAGCAGGAACACCCCTGAGCCGATCATGTTCCCGACGACCAGGGCCGTGGCCATCCACAGGCCCAGCCCACGGCGCCGTTGCCGTGTCCGCGCCGACATCGGAGCACCCCTTTCGTGAGGAGAAACCCCCTACCTTGATGCTCCCGGAAGCGAGCCAAGCTCGGTAGGGCCGGACGACCCGTCACGTTCGGGCTGTGCGCGCGCCGCCGGTTGGCGACCGGCCTCACATCCCGACCGTAGCCCGTCGATCCCCCTTCGAGGGCCGCCCGGCCCCCCGCCAGGGTGCCGTCCAGCCCTTCGCCGGGCGGCCCGGCCCGGCTAGCGTCGAGACGATGTCAGAAGACCCTGCTTCGCTGGAGGTGCACGATGAGGCGCACCGTGCAGGACGTGATGACCAGGGAGGTCGTGGCCGTGCCGGGCCCGACGCCCTTCAAGGAGCTGGTCCGGCTGCTGAACGAGCACCGGGTCACGGCCGTGCCGGTGCTGGACGACACCGGACGGATGGTGGTCGGGGTCGTCTCCGAGTCCGACCTCGCGCTGAAGGAGGTCGCACCGCTGCGCGAGGCCCACACCCCCGCCTTCGAGACCATCCAGCTCCGCGGCGAACGCGCCAAGGCCGCCAGCCTGACCGCCGCCGAGCTCATGACGGCCCCGGCGGTCACCGTCGGCCCCGAGGAGCTGGTCGCGGCCGCGGCCAGGCGCATGTACGACCGCGACGTCAAGCGGCTGCCGGTGGTCGACCACAGCGGCGCCCTGGTGGGCATCGTCACCCGGGCGGACCTGCTGAAGGTGTTCCTCCGGTCCGACGAGGAGGTCCGCTTCGACGTCCTCGACCACGTGATCGGCGACCTGGTGCCGCTGCCCCCGGGCGCGGTCGAGGTCGAGGTCAGCGACGGGGTCGTCCGCCTGACCGGCCGCGTCCGCCGCCGCAGCCAGGCTCTGACCCTGGAGAAGGTCACCGGCGCGGTCGACGGCGTGGTCGCCGTCGAGAGCCGGCTGACCTGGCAGGTCGACGACGTCGACGTGCAGCCTGTGCCGCCCGAACCGGCGCCGCTGGGCTGACCCGCGGACCATGGGGCTGACCATCGAGCGGGAGCGGTTCGAGCCGGTCGACTACGTTCGGTTCGAGGAGCGGCTGGAGGAGTGCCTGGTCGCCATGGGCCGGCTGCTCAAACGGCCGGGCTTTGGGACCGGCCCGGCCACCGTCGGGGCCGAGCTGGAGCTGTGCCTGGTCGACAGCCAGGGCCGCGCCCTGCCCCGCAACCAGGAGGTCCGGGCCGAGACCGCCGACCCGAGAGTCGTGCTGGAGGTCGACCGGTTCAACCTCGAGCTGAACCTGACCCCGGCGCCACTGGCCGGCCGGCCGTTCGCGGCCATGGCCAACGAGCTCGACCAGGCCCTTGGGATCGTGCGCCGGGCCGCCGCCTGGCACGGCGGCCGGCTGGTCATGGTCGGGATCCTGCCCACCCTCCGGCCCGAGGACCTGCAGCTGGCCGCCCTGTCGGACGCACCCCGCTACCGGGCCCTCAACAACGGGCTGCGGCGGCTGCGCCAGGAGCCGTTCCGGATCCGGATCGACGGGGCCGACCCGCTGGAGCTGGCCGCCGACGACATCGGCCTGGAGGGCGCCAACACCTCCTTCCAGGTCCACCTGAAGGTCGACCCCGACCGGTTCGCCGACCACTTCAACGCCATCCAGCTGGCCCTCGGCCCGGCCCTGGCGGTCGCCGGCAACTCCCCCACCTTCCTCGGCCACCGGCTCTGGGCCGAGACCAGGGTGGCGCTGTTCAAGCAGGCGATCGACGACCGGGACGCCGCCGGCCGGTCCAGCCGCCGCCTCTGCCGGGTCGCCTTTGGGACTGGCTGGAGCGCCACCGGCGCCATTGGGCTGCTGGAGGAGAGCGTCCGGCTGCACGAGCCGGTGCTGCCGGTGCTCAGCGGGGAACGTCCCCTGGAGCGTGTGGCGGCCGGCCAGGTCCCCGCCCTAGACGAGCTGCGGCTGCACCAGAGCACGGTGTGGCGCTGGAACCGGGCCATCTACGACCCGGCCGATGGCGGCCACCTACGGATTGAGATGCGGGCCCTGCCGGCCGGGCCGACCGTGGTCGACATGCTGGCCAACGCCGCCTT
>DASUPQ010000247.1 GCA_036280995.1 Actinomycetota bacterium
CATCGCCCTGTTCCCGCAGCCCGGCGTGATGATGGACATCGCCAACAGCGGGAAGATGCAGGACCTGAGCGGCGTGATCGACAAGGCCAAGGTCGAGTCGACCCTGGTCCCCGGTGAGCTGGCCGCGGGGACCTCGGCGGACGGCAAGCTGTACGGCATTCCCATGAGCATGAACGTCAAGAGCCTGGTCTTCTACCCGAAGAAGGCCTTCGAGGCCAAGGGCTACACGATTCCGACCACTGTCGCCGAGCTGGAGGCGCTCACCAACCAGATCAAGGCCGACGGCACCACGCCGTGGTGCGTGGGCATCGAGTCGGCCGCCGCGACCGGCTGGCCGGCCACCGACTGGATCGAGGACTTCGTGCTCCGCTACGGCGGGCCCGAGAAGTACGACCAGTGGGTCAAGCACGAGATCCCCTTCAACGACCCGGTGGTCGTCCAGGCCGCGCAGGAGTTCGAGAAGCTGGCCCTGGCTGACGGCAACGTCTTCGGTGGGCGCAAGGCGGTCGTCAGCAACGCCTTCCAGACCGCCGCCAACCCCATGTTCCAGGACCCGCCCAAGTGCTTCCTGCACCGGCAGGGCAACTTCATCACCCAGAAGGACTTCTTCCCTGACAAGGTCCGGGCCAACCTGGACGAGGAGGTCGGCGTCTTCTACCTGCCGTCGGTTGACGCCAACAACAAGCCGCTCCTCGGCGGTGGCGACCTCGCCGGTGCCTTCAGCAACGACGAGGACACCAAGAAGGTGATGGCGCACCTCACCAGCCCCGACTTCGAGTTCGCGGACCTGGCCGCGTCGAGCTGGATCTCGCCGCACAAGACCTTTGATGTGAGCAAGTATCCGGACGAGACCACCAAGAGGGTCGCCGGGTTCGCCTACGAGTCGACGGTGTTCCGGTTCGACGGCTCCGACCAGATGCCGGGCGCCGTGGGTGCCGGCAGCTTCTGGAAGGGCATGACGGCCTGGATCAGCGGGCAGCAGGACCTGGACGAGGCCCTGACGTCCATCGAGGAGAGCTGGCCGAGCTAGAGATCGCTGATGGTGGGTGCGCGGCCGGCACGGACCGCGCACCCACCAACCGGGCGGCGCGGCGGCGCCATGAGCAGAAAGGAGCAAGTCGATGATCAGGCTGATCAACGCCTTGCTGGCGATCGTCGGTGGCGTGGGCGCCGCCCTGCTGCTGTTCTGGGTGCTCAACAAGCTGGTC
The DNA here is from genome assembly GCA_036280995.1 of Actinomycetota bacterium. Lineage (NCBI taxonomy): Bacteria > Bacillati > Actinomycetota > Actinomycetota bacterium. Next base: position 1,209 of record DASUPQ010000247.1, read on the forward strand.
GAGCTGCTCCCCACGAAGTGGGAGGAGCGCCTCAAGCCATGGGTCTTCATCGGGCCGGCGGTGGCGGCGATCTCCTTCTTCCTCATCTATCCGGCCGTCCGAACATTCATCCTGAGCTTCGCCAACGCCCAGAGCACGGCCTGGGTCGGCACCGAGAACTACACCGACCTGCTCAGTTCCAGTGAGTTCCGGAACACGCTGTACAACACCCTGCTGTGGATCGCGGTGGTCCCGGCGACCACGGTGGCGCTGGGGCTCGGGGTGGCGGTCCTGGCCGACCGGCTGCGACCGCAGTCGGAGAAGCTGAGCAAGTCGATCATCTTCCTGCCCATGGCCATCAGCGGGGTCGGCCAGGCCACCATCTGGCGGTTCATCTACGAGGCCCGTCCTGAGGGCGAGCCCCAGATCGGCCTCCAGAACGCCGTCTGGACGGCACTCGGGTTCGACCCGGTGGCCTGGCTGCAGGTGAGCACGCTGCACTTCAACAGCTTCCTGCTGATGATCATCCTGATCTGGGCCCAGGTCGGGTTCTCGATGGTGCTGCTCTCCGCCGCCGTCAAGGGGGTGCCCGTCGACACCCTGGAGGCGGCCCGTATCGACGGGGCCAACGAGCGCCAGATCTTCTTCCGGGTGATCGTCCCGCAGATCTGGGCCACGGTGATCACGGTGTTCATCACCGTGCTCATCAGCGTCATGAAGATCTTCGACGTCGTCTACGTGATGACCAACGGCAACTTCAACACCGACGTGATCGCGGTCCGCTTCTTCAACGAGCTGTTCCGCAACGGCAACAACGGCCGGGCCTCGGCCATCGTGGTCATGCTGATGATCGCCGTGCTGCCCGTCATCGTCTACCAGGTGCGTCACTTCCGGGCCGAGGAGGCAGCACGATGACGACCACCGGAACCACTCCTCCTCCGACCCCGGTCCCCGGCGAGGTCAAGCCGCGCCGGGCCATCCCTCGCCGCGAGGGCGGGGCCGCTCCCGGCGCCGGGCAGGCCAACTGGGTGGTCAGGATCGCCCTGGTCATCCTCTGCTTCCTGTGGATCGTGCCGACGCTGGGGATCGTCATCACCGCCTTCCGCACCGCGGACGCGGCCAACACCTCGGGCTGGTGGACGGTCTTGACCTCGCCGCTCGACTTCACCCAGTACACCCTCGCCAACTACAGCCAGGCCTGGAACGAGGGGATGGGCAACGCCTTCATCAACAGCTTCGCGGTGACCCTGCCGGCGACGGTGATCCCGATCATGATCGCCGCCTTCGCGGCCTACGCGTTCACCTTCATGCAGTTCCCGTTCCGTGACGTGCTGTTCGTGGTCATCGTCGCCCTCCTGGTGGTGCCCAACCAGGTCGCGCTGGTGCCGCTGCTGCGCTTCTACGGCGACGTCGGGCTGACGGGGCAGTTCGCCGCCGTCTACCTGGCCCACATCGGCTTCGGCATGCCGCTGGCCGTCTACATCCTCCGCAACTACATGTCCACGCTGCCCAAGGCGGTGATCGAGTCGGCCAAGATCGACGGGGCGAGCCACTTCAAGACCTTCTGGCGGCTGATCGTCCCGATGTCGGTGCCGGCGCTGGCCTCGTTCGCCATCTTCCAGTTCCTGTGGGTCTGGAACGACCTGCTGATCGCCCTGCTGTTCCTCGGCCCGGGCGAGCGCGAGGTCGTCACCGTCACCGTGGCCGGGCTGGTCGGGGCGCAGAACCAGGGCTGGCAGCTGCTGACGGCCGGCGCCATCATCAGCATGATCGTCCCGGTGCTGGTCTTCATCTCGCTCCAGCGCTTCTTCGTCCGCGGCCTCACCGCCGGGTCGGTCAAGGGATAGGGGGACGGCGAGCGAGGGCCGGCGCTGAGCCTGCGGCTTCCCGGACACTGGATCTGGGATTTCTGGTTCGCCGTCGACGGCGGGGACGTGCACGTCTTCTTCCTGCACGCTCCCCGCGACCTCGGGCACCCGGACCTGCGCCACAGCCACGCCCGGATCGGCCATGCCGTGACGCGGGACCTCCACCGCTGGGAGGTGCTCGACACCGCCCTCAGCCCGGGGCCGCCGGGGGCCTTCGACGACCAGGCCACCTGGACCGGGAGTGTCCTGGAGGCCGATGGGCGCTGGCACATGTTCTACTCGGGCATCTCCACCCGGGACGAGGGCCGCGTGCAGCGGGTCGGGCTGGCCACCTCCACCGACCTGGTCACCTGGGAGCGCCAGCCGCTGGTGCTGGAGGCCGACCCGCGCTGGTACGAGACCAGCCGCGACCACCCGCGGGGCGAGGAGACCTGGCGGGACCCGTGGGTGTTCGCCGACCCGGGCGGCGACCGGTTCCACATGGTCGTCTGCGCCCGGGTCAACCACGGCCCGCCCGACGAGCGCGGCGTCCTCGGCCACGCCTGGTCGGCCGACCTGCGCTCCTGGGAGGTCGGCCCGCCGCTGTCGGCGCCGGGTGAGTTCAGCCAGCTGGAGGTGCCCCAGCTGGTGCGGGTCGGCGGCGCCTGGCGGGCCGTGTTCTCGGCCTGGTGGAGCGACCACAGCGCCACCCGCCTGGCCCGCCCCGGGGTGGTCGCCGAGGGCGGCACCCACTACCTGGTCTCGCCCGGCCCCCTCGGCCCCTACGTCCTGGACCGCGACGCCTTCCTCCTCGGCGACCCCCTGATCAGCTTCTACGCCGGCCGGGTGCTGCACCACCGCGACGCATGGTGGCTGTTCGCCTGGCGCCACGTCGACGGCCATGGCCGGTTCTTCGGCGAGCTCAGCGACCCGATGCCCCTGACCGTCGACGAGGCCGGGTCGCTGTGGGTTCGGGACAGCCCCCTGGACGGCTGGCAGGCCGGGGCGGCGCCCTAGCGCGGCGATCCTGCGCATCCCGGTCACCTGGTGGCTTGTGGCCGCCCCTCCTCCTGGTCCTCCTCGGCCTCGGCGGGGGGCGCCTCCGCGGGCTCGCCAACCGTGAAGGGCCGCGGGCTGTCGGCTATCCCGGCGGGGGTGTGGACGGTGACCAGGCCGCTGACCGCGCCGTCGGGGACGGTCACCCGCAGCTCGCTCGCCGAGACCTGGCGCAGGTTGGTGGCCTCGACCCCTCCGAAGGTGACCCGCTGGGCGTCGGCCAGGCCGACCCCGGAGATGACGACCTCGGTCCCGACCGGGGCCGGCTCCGGCTTGACGTCGGTGATCCGGACCTCGATGGCGGGGTCCTTGCCCTTCATGGCCGGGACGAACACCTGCTCGAAGATGCGCTTGAGCCACTCGGCGGCCTGGGCCGAGAAGAGGCCGACCAGCGCCCCGAAGGCGGCGAAGCCGAACGGGTTGACCACGTCCGGAGACGCCTGGGTGGTGACCACGACCAGCCCGCCCCGGAGCACGACGTAGGTGATGGTGGCCATGGCCGCACCCACGATCGGCTGCAGGTAGTAGGTCATCATCCAGCTGTACTTGAGGTTCCGGTTGCCGGCGTACCAGGTCAGCGACCGCAGGGCGTACACCAGCCCCCCGAGCGCCCCGGCGAGCGCGACCACGATGAACAGCCGCGCCTCCCGGTCGACCTGCAGCCGGGCCCCGAAGAGCCGCACCGGCGGGTTGGGGGCCGCCTGCACGACCACGGTGGTCGCCGGCGCCTGCCCGTCCGGCGCGGTCGTGCCCGGGACAGGGGTGGTCGTCGGGGGCGGCGCGCCACCACCCGACAGCGCCGGCGGCGGCGCCGGCGGCCAGACCTGCACCAGGAAGTAGAGGACGAGCAACGTGGCCAGGGCCAGCAGGGTCCCGGTGGTCACCGCCGCCCTGACGGTGGCGTTCTCGCCCCCGGGCTCGCGCTTGCCCGACGGCCCGGCGGGCGGCGTGGTGTCGTCGACCTGATCGCCGGTGTCGCTCCCTGACGCACCCGCCATCGTGGCACCCCCGGACCCCCCGCCCTTGCGTGGCATTCTGCAGGAGCGGTGCAAGCCCCGTAAAGAGGAAGGAACCGGCGATATCAGGAGGAGGGTGACCGAGGGGACTCGAACCCCCGACCTTCGGGACCACAACCCGACGCTCTAACCAACTGAGCTACGATCACCACGAGCCAGGGAAGGATACCGGGGCCGGCGGGGGTGAGGCCAGCGGGTGCCGTCGTGGGGCTGGGTGGGTGATGGGGAACCGGATCCGGAGCGAGCGGCTGTGCCTGCGGCAGCTGGAGGGGGCGGAGGCGCGGGCGCTGCTGCAGGGGAAGGCCGACCCGGAGCGGCCCTGGATGGCCGGGTATCCGATGCAGGGGACGCTGATCGCGGTGGAGGCGTTCGTGCGGGCGCTCGACAACGGGGCCGACCCGGGGGCGTACGGGGTGTACCAGCTGGTGCGGTCGGGCGACGCCGTGGTGGTGGGGGACATCGGGTTCCACGGGCCGCCGGACGGCGGGGGGTCGGTGACGGTCGGGTACGGGCTGGCGCCGGGGGCGCGGGGGCAGGGGTACGCGACCGAGGCGCTGCGGGCGGTGGTCGCCTGGGCGCTGGCCCAGCCGGAGGTGGCGGCGGTGGAGGCCGACACGACCCACGCCAACCTGCCGTCGCAGCGGGTGATGGAGCGGGCCGGGATGCGGCTGGTGCGCCGCAGCGAGCAGCTGCGCTTCTACCGGGTTCCTTGAGCGGCCGCGCCGCGGCGTGGTTGCATGCCTCCCCCCGCCGTGAGAAGGGAGCTCGGGATGCGCATCGTCCTGGTCGGCCCGCCCGGGGCCGGCAAGGGGACCCAGGCCGGCCGGATCGTTGACCGGTTCGGGGGCGTCCACGTGGCCACCGGCGACATCCTGCGGTCCAACGCCGAGCGGGGGACCGAGCTGGGCCGTGAGGCTGGCCGCTTCATGGACCAGGGTGAGCTGGTGCCCGACGACGTGATGATCGACATGGTGCTGGAGCGGGTGGGGGAGGCGGACTGCGCCGACGGCTTCGTGCTCGACGGCTTTCCGCGCACCGTCCCCCAGGCCGAGGCGCTGGAGCGGCGGCTGGCGGAGCTGGGCCGGCCCCTGGACGCGGTGGTCGCCTTCGAGGTCGGGGAGGACGAGCTGCGCGACCGGCTGGCCGGCCGGGCCGAGGAGCAGGACCGGGCCGAGGACGAGGACGAGGACGCCATCCGACGGCGGCTGGAGCTGTTCGACCAGGAGACCGCGGCCCTGCTCGACTTCTACGCCGGCCGGGGGCTGCTGGCCCGGGTCGAGGCCGAGGGCGACCCCGACGAGGTGGCCGGGCGGATCGCCGCCGCCATTGCCGAGCGGCCGGGTGCCGCATGATCGCCCTGGTCACGGGGGCCTCCAGCGGGATCGGGGCGGCCACGGCGCGGCGGCTGGCCGTCGAGCCGGACACCCGCCTGGTGCTGGTGGCCCGGCGCCGCGAGCGGCTGGAGGGGCTGGCCGCCGAGTTGGGCGGGGCCACGGTGATCGCCGCCGACCTGGTCGAGGAGGCGACCCCGGCGCTGGTCGCCGAGCGGGTCGAGGCCGAGCATGGGCGGCTCGACCTGCTGGTCAACAACGCCGGGATCCGCGGGCGGGGCGGCTTCGCCGAGGGCGGCTGGGTCGAGGTGAAACAGGTCATGGCGACCAACTTCGACGCCCCGGTGCGGCTGACCGAGGCCCTGTTGCCGCTGCTGCGCCGCTCCGCCCCCAGCGGGATCGTCAACGTCGGCAGCGTGGCCGGGCGGGTGTCGCGGCCCCGGGCCGGGGCCTACTCGGCCAGCAAGTTCGCCCTCGCCGGCTGGACCGAGGCGCTGCAGATGGAGGAGGTGCCCCACGGCGTCCACGTCGCCCTCGTCCAGCCCGGCTTCGTGGACACCGAGGGCCTACCGCAACGGAAGATGCTGGCCCGGCCCTGGACCCGCTGGATGGTCTCGAGCGAGGACAAGGTGGCCGAGGCGATCCTCGATGCCTGGCGCGAGCGCCGATTCGAGCGCTACGTGCCCCGACCCTACGGGCTGATCCCGATCGCCCGGGTCCTGCTGCCCGGCCTGTACCGCCGGGCGGTCCGCGGCGGCACCTTCACCACCACGGCCAAGCCCGACTAGACCTCTGCCCAGCGCAGCTCCAGCTCACCCCCGGTGAAGGCGGCCAGGCGCTCGGCCTCGGCCTCGGCGGCGCGCCGGGCCCGGGCGGGGAGCGGCCCGGCGAAAGGCTCGATGGTGACCTCCCGGCGCCTGCCCTTGGTCTCCTGGCGCCAGACGCCCTCCATGCGGCCCCCGACCAGCAACACCGGCGACAGCCAGCCCTGGGGCCGGTAGACGCGGGCCTTGAACGGCCCCGGCATCAGGTCCTCGGCCTGGCGGGTGGCGGTGATGACGTACTGGTCGAAGGCCGGCAGCAGCCGGACCGTAGCCGACCCACCGGCCTTGCTCCGGCCCCGGCCGGCCTTGGCCAGGCTGAGCAGGTCGGCGGCCAGGGCGTAGGCAGGCGCGCCCTCGACCTCGACCCGGGCCACCTCGTCCCCCAGACGCTCCAGCAGCCGGCGGCCCCTGGCCGGGCTGGGGATGCCCCACCAGCGGGCGAAGTCCTCGCGGGTGACCGGCCCCGAGGCGGCCAGGAACCGGCGGGTGACCTCGGCCATGGCCTCGTCGGGGTCGTGGTCGGTCCAGCCGCCCAGCCAGGTGTCGGGCCGGGTGAAGCGGACCTGCTGGCCCTGGCTGGGGGCGAAGCAGAGCCGGCCCAGGGCGGCGGCCGGCTTGAGCAGCGCCCCCCAGCTCTCGCGGAGCTTGTCGCCCAGCTTCGGCGACCCGGTCCGCTCGGCCACGGCGGCGGCCAGCTCCTCGCGGGTCAGCAGGCGGCCGTCGAGGGCCTCGCCCACGGCGTCGTTGACCCGTTCCAGCTCGGCCAGGGTGACCCCGAAGCCGCGCTGCCAGGCCCCGGCCTCCCAGGGGCGCCTGGTCGAGAGGGCGGCCTGCCACAGGGGGAACTCGGCCGCCGGCAGCAGGTGCAGGGTGCCGCGCATGGCCCAGGTCTTGACCAGGCTGCGATCGGACCACAGGGCGCGCCGGACCGCGTCGGGGGCCAGCTCCTCGACCCGGGCCCAGAGGGACAGCTCGGCCCGACGACATGACCTGGGCGTGGACGCCGGCGATCCGGCCGGCCACCG
>DASUPQ010000248.1 GCA_036280995.1 Actinomycetota bacterium
AGTGGAACCGGGCCCGGGGGCGGAGCCCCAGCTCGTCGGCCCTCTCCCGGCTAGCGATGACGACCACAGCGGCACCGTCCGAGATCTGGGAAGAGTTGCCCGCGGTCACCACGCCGTCGGGCTTGAACGGAGTGGGGAGCATCGCGCACTGTTCCACCGAGGTCTCGAACCGTACGCCCTCGTCGTTCTCGAACAGGCGGGTTCCGTTGCTCTCATCCTCAACCTTGATCGGATGGATCTCGCGCTGGAACCGCCCTCCCTTGATCGCCGCGGCGGCGCGGGCGTGGCTCCGGACGCTGAACTCGTCGAGCTGCTGGCGCGACAGCGCCCACCGCTCGGCGATGATCTCGGCCGAGATGCCCTGCGGCACCAGGCCTCCCTCGTAACGGTCCAGGAGCTTCTGGCTGAACGGGAACCCCGGGCCCTGCTGTGCGGTGATGCCCATCGGGACCCGGGTCATGGACTCGACCCCGGAAGCGATCACCAGGTCGTACACGCCGGCCATGACCCCCTGGGCCGCGAAGTGGGCGGCCTGCTGGCTCGAGCCGCACTGGCGGTCGATCGTCACCGAGGGGATCTCCTCTGGGAGCCCGGCCGCCAGCCAGGCGTTCCGGGAGACGTTGATGGCCTGCTCACCCGTCTGCGAGACGCAGCCCGTGATGTGGTCGTCGACGGTGGCGGGGTCGATCCCCGACCGCTCCACGGCCGCGTTCAGGACCTCCGCGAGGAGGTCGACCGGATGCCACCCGGCGAGGCTGCCCGCCTTCTTCCCGACGGGGCTCCGGACGGCCTCGATGATCACTGCCTCGCGCATGGGATCCTCCTGTCGCTTACCTACTCGTCGGTAACATATTCGATGCTAGACCCGGTGGTTCCTGCCGTCAACCGACCGGCGGTCATTCCGAGCCCTCCCCAAGGTTGGCCCGGGGGCCCGAGACGAGCTCCCTCTCCAGCCTGCGGCACACCACCTCCAGGATCCGGAGGGCGATGCTCGGCTCCTCCTCCAAGACCGCCCAGAACTCCTCCCGGCGGAGGGTGAGCGCCCGGACCGGCGACGTGCACCGGACCGTGGCGGTGGAAGGGCCGCCGCCGAGCAGCCCGATCTCTCCGACGAACTCCCCGGGACCGACCGTGGCGACCTCGCGACCGCGGCGCTCCACCGAGGCGGTGCCGTCGAGCAGGAGGTGGAAGCGGTGGCCGTGGACGCCTTCCTCGGTCAGGGTCTCGCCCTCCTCGTGGCTGGTCTCGGCGGCCGCTTCGGCGAAGGGCCGGACTTGGTCGGGAGTGAGCGCCGAGAAGAGCTCGGCCCGGCGGAGCATCTCGAGGTCGATCGTGGCCATCGCTGGCATCCTCCCACAACGCGTTCCCGGGCCCGGTCCGCCTATGCTTCCCGGGTGGCCGAGGCAGCGCCGTCGTGCGCGGTATGCGGCCGGGGCACATACGATCCCGACAAGCGCGAGTCCCCCTGGGCTCGGGGTGTGAGCGGGGGGCGACTGGTGCTGGTCTGCCCCCGGTGCCAGGCCATCGATCCGGCATGGTCCTCGATGCTCGATCGGTGCCGGGCATGCTCGAGCACCCGGCTCACCGTGACGCTCGGCGAGGTGGTGTGCCGGCAATGCGGCGAGGTCGCGCCGATCGGGTGAACCGCGCCCGGCCGTTGCTCGCCGTTTCGTTCCTGGGCCTCGTGGCGTTCTCGTTGTTCTTCCTGGTCCGGCCGTTCCTGGACTCGGCGCCGGCGTACCGTCCTCGACCGCCCGGGACCACTTACGCGTACAGCTTCCTGGTAGTGGCGGCGTTCCTGCCCTACGCCGCTGCGGCCTGGGCCACCAGGCGTGGCGTGTCGCTGCAGGTCGCGGTGGCGGGGGCCGCCGTGCTGCATCTGGTGCTGCTTCCGGCGGCGCTATCGCAGTCCCAGGACGTCTACGCGTACCTGTTCTACGGGAAGATGTGGGCGGTTCACGGGGCGAACCCCGTCGCCGACCTCCCGCTCCGGTTCGCGTCCGACCCCTGGTTCCCCTGGCTCCGGTGGCCCGACCAGCCCTCGGTGTACGGCCCCCTGTGGACCATGCTCACTGGGGGCATCGTTCGGGTGTCGGGCGGCAGCCTGATGGCGGCTGTGTTCTTGGTGAAGGCAGCCGTCTTGGCGCTAACGGCGGTAGCTGTGGCGGGCCTGGTGCGAGCCGCGCGGGCACGAGAGCTCGACCCGGGGCGTGCGGTCCTGCTGTTCGCTTGGAACCCGATCGTGCTGGTCTCGCTGCCGCTCGGCGGGCACGCCGACGCCGCCGTGGCCGCGTGCTGCGTGTGGGCTCTTCGCCAGGACCGCCGGG
>DASUPQ010000249.1 GCA_036280995.1 Actinomycetota bacterium
GTCATCGTCGGCGACATGCAGACCGACCGCCTGGCCCAGGCGGCCAGCTTCGGCTGCGAGACCATCGACCTGTCCGCCCACGACGACCTCCGCGAGCAGCTCCAGCAGATCCTGGGCGGCTCGGGCGAGGTCGACGCCGCCGTCGACTGCGTCGGCTTCGAGGCCCGCGGCCACGGCGCCACCGGCTCCCAGGGCGAGGCCCCGGCGACCGTGCTCAACTCGATCATGGACATCACCAGGGCGGCCGGGCGGCTCGGGATCCCCGGGTTGTATGTGACCGGCGACCCAGGCGCGGTCGATGAGCCGGCCAAGGTCGGGTCGCTGTCGATCCGGATCGGGCTCGGCTGGGCCAAGTCGCATGCGTTCCAGACCGGCCAGTGCCCGGTGATGAAGTACAACCGGCAGCTGATGATGGCCATCCTGCACGACAAGGTGCAGATCGCCAAGAACGTCAACGCGACCGTGATCCCGCTCGACCAGGCCCCCCAGGGCTACCAGGAGTTCGACAAGGGCGCGGCCCGCAAGTACGTCATCGACCCCCACGGCATGGTGGCCTGACCAGCAAGCCGATACGGCGGGGCCGGGGCTCCTCCCGGCCCCGCCGTGCTCGTAGGATCGTCCGGTTGGCGTCACGGGGGAAGGAGCGGGGGCATGGCGGCATCCGGGTCGATCGGCAGGGTCACCGGGCAGGTGGAACGCATCCTCGACGAGGACCAGGCGGCACGCATCTCGGTCATCGTGCGCATGGCCGACCCCGACGAGGAGTCCAGGGAGCTGGTCGCCGCGGCCGCCGAGGCCGTGCGGGTGCGGCCGCACGGTCGCCCCAGGTGGCCGGCCTGGCCGCCCAGGTCCCGGCGGCCGGCGCCACCCCGGCCAAGCTCCGCGACCAGGGCGAGGCGGCGTTGCGGCCGCTGATGGCCGCCGGCCCGGTCAGGCAGACCATGGGCGACGACCGTCCCCGGGGCGCCGCCCCGGCCACGCCGCTGCCGGTGGCCCGCTCGGCCGTGCTCCATCTGCGCCGCGACGACCTGGCCGCCCTGCCCGAGACCGTCCCCGAGATCCGTGAGGTCCTCCCCAACCGGGTCCTGCGGGTGCCACCGGTGGTGGAGGTGCGCAACCTCCCGGCCACCGTCGAGGACAACAAGTCGAGCTCCTGGGGCGTGCTGGCCATCAACGCCCTGGCCGTCTGGGGCGCCCACGGGGTGCGGGGCGCCGGGACCAAGGTGGCGGTGCTCGACACCGGGGTCGACGACACCCACCCCGACCTCCTGGGGAAGGTCCCGGACTGGGCCGAGTTCGACGAGAACGGCCAGCAGGTGAGCGGGTCCCAGCCGCACGACAGCGACCGCCACGGCACCCACGTGGCCGGGACGGTGGCCGGTGGCGACGCCAGCGGCCAGTGGATCGGGGTCGCCCCCGAGGCCGAGATCGCGGCCGGCCTCGTCCTCGAGGGCGGGTCCGGCACCGACGCCCAGGTGCTGGCCGGCATCAACTGGGCGGTCGGCACCGGCGCCGACGTGGTCAGCATGTCGCTGGGCGGCCTGACCCTCGGCCCCGACATCCCCAGCACCTATACGGCGGCCATCGTCACCTGCCTGCGGGCCGGCATCCCGGTGGTCACCGCCATCGGCAACGAGGGCGAGCAGACCAGCGGCTCGCCAGGCAACGACCTGTTCGCCTTCGCGATCGGCGCGACCGACCATCGCGACCTGCCGGCCGGCTTCAGCGGCGGCCGCACCCAGGTCATCCAGGAATCGGCCTTCATCCCGCCCGACGCCCTGCCGCTGCCCTACTCCAAGCCGGACGTGAGCGCTCCCGGGGTGGCGGTCGTCTCCGCCGTGCCGGGCGGCCAGTGGGCCGCCTTCAACGGCACCTCGATGGCCACCCCGCACGTCTCGGGGGCGGTCGCCCTGCTGCTCTCGGCGACCTCGATCCGCAGCCAGCTCCAGGGGGCCAAGCGGGCCTTCCTGATCCAGGACCTGCTGGCCGGCTCCGTCGAGGAGCTGGGCGAGTCGGGCCAGGACCACCGCTACGGGTTCGGGCGCATCGACGTGCTGCGGGCCATCGGGTTCGCCAGGGAGGGCGGCTTCTGATGGGGGACGACCCGGCGGCCAAGATCACCGACCCGGCGCTGCTGGCGGCGATGGCCGCCGGCGACGACGCGCCGCCGGTGAGCGTCCTGGTCGAGGTCGACGTGCCGGCCGCCAGAGTCCGGTTCCGCGAGGACCCGGGGAGCGGCCGGCGCGTCCCCGCCGAGGTGCTGGCGCCGACCCCCGAGGAGCAGGACGAGACCGACGCCACGACCGCCGAGGCCGGGCGGTTCCTGGAGGAGGTGCTGGGCGGGACGCCGGTCTGGCTGGAGGCGGCCAACGCCTTCGTCGCCTCCGCCACCGGGTCCCAGCTCGAGGAGATCGCCCGGTCGCGGCTGGTCAAGGCGATCCACCCCAACCGCCGGCTGGGGCCTAGCCGGGCAGGGCGAGCATCCGCTCCAGGGCGACCAGGGCTTCGGCCCTGGTCGCTTCGTCGACCCGGACCCGGTTGGGAACCCGGCCGGCCACCAGCTCCTCCAGCGCCCAGGTCAGATGGGGGAGGTCGATGCGGTTCATGGTCGAGCAGAAGCAGACCGTCCGGTCCAGGAAGGCGATGGTCTTGTCCGGGTGCTCGGTGGCCAGCCGGTGGACCAGGTTCAGCTCGGTGCCGATGGCCCAGGCCGACCCGGGCGGCGACGCCTCCACCACCTTGATGATCCGCTCGGTCGAGCCGACCTCGTCGGCCTTGGCGACCACCTCGTGGCGGCACTCGGGGTGGACGAGCACGCGCACGCCGGGGATGCGCTCGCGCACCCGGTCGACGTGCTCGGGCAGGAAGCGGTGGTGGACCGAGCAGTGCCCGCGCCACAGCAGCACCTTGGCCGCCCGGGCCCGGTCCGGGTCGAGGCCGCCGTCGTCGCGGTGCGGGTCCCAGACCGCGCAGTCGGCGGCATCCAGGCCCATGGCCAGGGCGGTGTTGCGGCCCAGGTGCTGGTCGGGGAGGAACAGCACCCGCTCGGCCCGCTCGAACGCCCAGGCCATCGCCTTGGCCGCGTTCGAGGAGGTGCAGATGGCCCCGCCCTGGCGGCCGGTGAACGCCTTGATGGCGGCCGAGGAGTTCATGTAGGTCAGCGGCACGACCCCGCCGGGCACCCATTCCTGGAGGATCTCCCAGGCCTCGTCGACCTGGGCCCAGGTCGCCATGTCGGCCATGGAGCAGCCGGCGGCCAGGTCGGGCAGGACGACCTGCTGGTGGTCGCCGGTGAGGATGTCGGCCGACTCGGCCATGAAGTGGACCCCGCAGAAGACCACGAACTCGGCCTCGGGCCGGGCCGCGGCCTGCTGGGCGAGGCGGAAGGAGTCGCCGCGGGCGTCGGCGAAGGCGATGACCTCGTCGCGCTGGTAGTGGTGGCCGAGGACGAACGCCCGCTCGCCCAGGGCGGCCCGGGCCGCCCGGGCCCGCTCGACCAGCTCGGGGTCGGACGCCGGCGGCAGGTCGCCCGGGCAGGTGGTGCCCTTCTCGGACGCCCGCTGGGGGCCGAGCAGGTCGAGGAACACGGTGCTGGAGGCCATCGGTCGCTCCGTCGCCGGGACCCCGTCGCCGGGATCGTGAACGCGCGCACATTCTAGCGGGTGGGTAAGCCCACCGCCGTCCGGTCGATCGGGTCAGCTGACGCTGCTGAGGGTGGCGGCCACGTCGGCGGCCAGGGCGCCGTCCCCCTCGGCCCGCCAGGGGTCGGTGGTGGTGCGGCCGGCGGCGCGCAGGACGAAGGCCAGGGGGTCGGCCTCGAGCACCAGGTCGGGGGCGGCGTCCGGGCCGGGGCGCTCGCCCGCGGCCCCGCCCAGCAGCCAGCGGCCGTCGCCCAGCCGGAGCAGGATGACCGCGCCCGGGTGGGCCCGGCCCCGGCGCGACAGACCCCCGGGAATGGTCCGGGCGGCCAGGTCGGCCAGGAAGGCCAGGGTCGGCTCGTCGATCTCGAACCGGGCGCCGGTCGCCTCGGCCACGTCGCGGCCGTGGTGCCAGGCGTCGTTGAGCCGCAGCACGCCGAGGGTCTTGATCGAGACCATGCCCGCGACCCAGGGGACCCGGGCCCGCCATCCCTCGCCGTCAAGGGCGGCCAGGTGCCAGCGGAGGGCGTCGGCGGCCGCCTCCCAGGCCTCCAGCCGGGCCTCGGGCGGCTCGCCCCGGTGGGCGGCGACCCCGGCGGCGCTCCAGTCGTCGAGCGACCCGGAGAACGTCCAGCCGCCCCGGGCGGCGGCCAGGGCGTCCCGGTCGCTCTCGGCCAGGTGGGCGACGACGTCGGCGGCCGACCAGGCCGGGGTGGCGGGCACGTTGCGGTCCCAGTCGGGCGGGGCCAGCCCGGCGAGCAGCCGCCCGACCCGGCCGTGGGTCGTCTCCAGGGCCTCGACCAGGGCGGCCGTGGTCAGCTCGATCGGTCGCTCCCGGGCAGCAGGGCCGCCGTGACCCCCCAGGCCAGGGTGAGGACGCCCAGCAGCACGGCCGAGCTGAACCAGGCCGCCTCGCCGGTCACCCAGCCGGCGACGGCGAACACCACCCCCGACAGCCCGAACCCGATCGCCCCGGCGCGGGCCCGCGACCGGGTCAGCTCGCGGAGCTTGAACGGGTTGAGCAGCCGGACCCAGTTCCGCCGTGTCCGCTGCGGCGCCGCGACCCCCGCCTCCGGGCGGGCCGCCGCGGCGGCCGTGCGCTCCCGCGCCCGCGAACGTCGTCCCATGCCCGGCCTCCCTCCGTGGCCCGCTGCCGCCGCGCCCATCGTAGCCGGGAGCGGCTACGATCCGCGCATGCGTGTCGTCGTGGCCCCCGACAAGTTCGAAGGCAGCCTGAGCGCCGGCCAGGCCGCCGCCGCCATCGAGGCCGGCCTGCGCCGGGCCCGGCCCGACGCCGAGGTGATCCGGCTGCCGCTCGGGGACGGCGGCGCCGGCACCCTGGAGGCGCTGGTGGCGGCCGGGTTCGAGCGGGTGCCGGTGCGGGCCGCGGGGCCGACCGGCGAGCCGGTGGAGGCGGCCATCGCCGTCGACGGCGAGCGGGCCTTCGTCGAGATGGCCGAGGCGTCCGGGCTCAAGCGCCTCCCCGGGGGGCGGCGGGCGCCGCTGGAGGCGACCACCTGGGGGACCGGCGACCTGCTCCGGGCCGCCCTCGACCACGGCGCCCGTGAGGTCGTCCTCGGCATCGGCGGCAGCGCCACCACCGACGGGGGCGCCGGCATGGCCGCCGCCCTCGGGGCCCGCCTGCTCGACCGGGACGGCGCCGACCTGCCGGCCGGCGGGGCGGCCCTGCTCCGGCTGGCCAGGATCGATGTGTCCGGCCTGGACCCGCGCCTCCGCCGGGTCCGGGTGACGGTGGCCTGCGACGTCGACAACCCGCTGGTCGGTCCCGAGGGTGCCGCCCACGTGTACGGCCCTCAGAAGGGGGCCGGCCCCGGCGACGTGCTGGTGCTTGACTCGGCCCTGCGGCGCTTCGCCCAGGTGCTGGCCGACGACCTCGGCCTTGACCTGGCCGCCGTCCCCGGTGCCGGGGCCGCCGGCGGGCTCGGCGCCGGGGCGATCGCCTTCCTCGGGGCCGAGCTGCGCACCGGCATCGAGCTGGTGCTGGAGCTGGTCGGCTTCGACCGGGCGGCCGCCGGGGCCGACCTGGTCGTCACCGGCGAGGGCAAGCTCGACGCCCAGAGCCTGCGCGGCAAGGCCCCGGTCGGGGTGGCCAGGGCCGCCGGCGCCCACGGCGTCCCGGTGGTCGCCCTGGCCGGCGCCGTCGAGGTCGCCGACCGGGAGCTGCGGGCGGCCGGGTTCGAGGAGGCCCATGCCCTGCTGGAGCTGGAGCCCGACCCGCGCCGCTCCATGGCCGAGGCCGCCCCGCTGCTGGAGCGGCTGGCCGAGCGGGTCGGGCTCGCCTGGGCGTCCCTACCCTGAACCCACCACCTTCCACGTCCACATGGAGAAGCGAGGCTGATGCGCGCATGAGCGAGGACCTGCCGAGGGCGGCCGCGGCGGTGGTGGCCGCCGGCCGCTCACACGGCCTGGAGCTGGACGTGCGGGAGTTCCCCTCCGGCACCCGCACCGCCGCCGACGCGGCCAGGGCGATCGGCTGCCAGGTCGACCAGATCGTGAAGTCGCTGGTGTTCGTGGCCGACACCGACCCGGTGCTGGTGCTGACCTCCGGCGGCAACCGGGTCGACGTGGTCAAGGTCGGCAAGGAGCGCTCGGCGGCGGTCGTCCGCAAGGCCGACGCCGGGGAGGTCCGGGCGGCCACCGGCTACGCCATCGGCGGCACCCCGCCGTTCGGCCACGCCCGCGACCTGCCGGTCCTGGTCGACCGCCACCTGACCGGGTTCGAGGTGATCTGGGCGGCCGCCGGCACCCCCCGCCACGTCTTCCCGATCGCCCCCGCCGACCTGCTCCGCGCCACCGGCGGCCAGGTCGCCGACGTGACACTTGTGGAAGACGGCCCACCGGCGGGGTAGCGGCCGCTATCATGGCCCAGGACGCCAGCCACGCCGGCGTCCTGGCATGACAACGCGAAGGAGCACGGATGTCCGAGGTGACCCAGGCAGGATCGGTTGTCGCGCTCAGCGAGGCGGCCGCGACAAAGGTCCGCGACCTGCTGGCCCGTGAGGGCCGTGACGACCTCGCCCTGCGTGTCGCCGTCGAGCCGGGCGGCTGCTCCGGGCTTCGCTACGCGCTGTTCTTCGACGACCGCTCCCTGGACGGCGACGTCCGCGGCGAGGTCAACGGCGTGGCCGTCGTGACCGACAAGATGAGCGCCCCCTACCTCAGCGGCGCCTCCATCGACTACCTCGACACCCTGGAGAAGTCCGGCTTCACGATCGACAACCCCAACGCCGCCGGCTCCTGCGCCTGCGGCGAGTCGTTCCACTAGCGCCGGTCGGGCCTCCATCTGCTGGTCGTCCGGCGGCACCGGAGGCCCGCGATGGAGGAGACCGACAACACCGGGAAGACCGCCGACCGCCCGTTCGGGCCGGACGGGGCCACCATCCTTGCCACCGAGCATTGGAGCCTGCTCGGGACGCGGTCGATGATCTGGAACGAGGCGATGAGCCGCACCACGGTGTTCCTGACCGTGCTGTCGGCCTCGATCGTCGCGCTCGCCCTGCTGGCCGACGCGACCGGCTTCGGGGGGCGCACCACCATGGTGGCCCTGGTCCTGCTGCCCGTGGTGTTCCTGCTCGGCCTCGCCACCTACGGCCGCCTGGTCCAGATCAACAGCGAGGACGTGGCCATCACCCTGGCCATGAACCGGCTCCGGCACGCCTACCTGGTGATGGCCCCCGACCTCAAGCCCTACTTCAGCACCGGCCACCACGACGACGAGCAGGGGATCGCGACCACGCACCTGCTCGGCATGGGCAGCGCGCTGCAGACATGGCCGCACTTCCTGGTCACCACGCCGACCATCGTGGCGACCGTCGACGCCGCCGTCGCGACCGCCATCGTCGTGCTGGCGGGGCTGGCCGCCGAGGCCCCGACCGGCGCCGTCGCGGCCGCCGGAGCGGTGGCGTTCCTGGGCACCTGGGGAGCGCTGTTCTCCCTGCAGCGGCTGAACCTGGGGGTGCTGCGCCATGCCGGCGCACGCTTTCCCACCCCACCGGACGAACCCTGAACCAGCGGGTCCTCTGATCGCATGGGCGGCTACGCCTTCGGCGACTCCGGGCCCGCGGCGCGGCGCCTCGACCTGCTCGCCGCCCTGTTCGAGCCGACCACCCACGCGTTCCTGACGCGGTTCGCCGGGCGGCCGCTCGACCTGGCGGTCGACCTCGGGTGCGGCACCGGGCACACCACCCGGCTGCTCGCCTCGGTCCTGGGGCCGCGCCGCACCGTCGGCCTCGACCAGTCGGCGTCGTTCGTCGCCCGGGCCACCGGCGCGGCCCCGCCCGGGGTCGGCTTCGCCGTCCACGACGTGACCACCGTCCCGTTCCCGGCCGGCCCGGCCGACCTGTGCTTCTGCCGCCTCCTGCTCAGCCACCTGCCCGACCCGGCGGCGGTGCTGGCCGCCTGGGCGACCCAGCTCGCCCCCGGCGGGCTGCTGCTGGTCGACGAGGTCGACCGGATCCACACCGCCGACCCGGCCCTGGCCGGCTACCTGGAGGTGGCCGGGGCCCTGCTCGCCTCCCGCGGCCAGACGCTGGAGGTCGGGCCGCTGCTGCACCGGCTGCCCGACCCGCCGGGCCTGGCCCGCCGCCACGACCGGGTCGCCACCCTGGCCCCGCCCGCCGGCCGCGCGGCCGCGATGTTCGCCGAGAACCTGGCCGTCTGGGGCGGCCAGGCGGTCCGGGACGGGGTCGCCGGCCAGCGGGAGCTGGACGCCCTGGGCGCCGACCTGGCCACCGTCGCCGCCGGCGGGCGGGCGGCCACGATCACCTGGGAGCTGCGCCAGCTCACCTGGGAGCGGCAGGCCTAGCCGGCCTGCTCCTCGGCGATGATCTCGTCGCACAGGTCGAGGCAGTCGTCGCAGACGGCGTTCGTCCCGTGCCCGGCCAGCGGGTCCTGCCTGGGCGTCGACCTGCCGCAGAAGCTGCAGGCGCGGCCCGGGTCGGCGGCCGTGGGCCAGGTCCGGGCCAGGGCGACGCAGCCGTCGCAGACGTACACCCCGGGCCCGGCGATCAGCTTGGCGCACTGCGCCCGCGACCGGCCGCAGAACGAGCAGCGGAGCAGCTCCCTCCAGCTGGCCTCGTCGTCCATGCCCGGATGGTACGCCTAGTGGGCGCGGCGGACCTGGAACACCCAGCCGCCCTCGGGACGGTCCTGCTGGCCGAGGAGCTGCTGGTCCTTGAGGCGGCACCAGACGGGGATGTCGACCCGGGCGCCGGGGTCGTCGGCCAGCAGCTCGACCACGCCGCCAACCTCGACCGAGGCCACCGCCCGGGCCAGGCGCACCACCGGGATCGGGCAGGCCAGCCCGAGGCAGTCCACGGTGGTCGGCGGGGCGGCGCTCACTGGCCCTCCGCCGCCCGCTCGACGGCCCGGGTGTCCAGCTCGGCCATCTCCCGGAGGTCGGCCACGGCGGCCGGCAGCACCTCCAGGAGCCGGTCGACGTCGGCCTCGGTGGCGTCGTGCAGGAACGACACCCGCACCGAGCCGTGGGTGATGGCCCCCATGGCCGCCAGGACGTGGGAGGGCTCCTGGGTGTCGGCGGTGCAGGAGGACCCGGAGTGGACGGCGATGCCCTTGGCGTCGAGCAGCAGCAGCAGCGCCTCCCCCTCGATGTACAGGACCGAGAACGCCACCAGGTGGGGGAGGCGCCGGCCCGGGTCGCCGTGGACGACCACCTCGGGGATGGCGGCCAGGCCGTCCAGCAGGCGCCGGGACAGGCCGGCCAGGCGGTCGTGCTCGCCGGGGGCCTCGGCCACCCGGGCGGCGACGGCGGCGGCCATGGCGGCCGCGCCGGGCAGGTTCTCCATGCCGGCGCGGCGGCGGCGCTCGCGCTCGTCGCCCACCAGCACCGGCCGCAGCCGGGCCCGCCGTGAGGCGACCAGGAAGCCGGTGCCGGGCGGCCCGTAGACCTTGTGCCCGCTGGCCACCAGCAGGTCGGCGCCGAGGCCGGCCATGTCGACGGGCAGCCGGCCGACGGTCTGGCAGGCGTCGACCAGCAGCAGCGCCCCCCTTGCGTGGGCCGCCTCGGCCGCCTCCCGGACCGGCTGGATGGTGCCGACCTCGTGGTTGGCGTGCTGGAGGCAGACCAGCAGGGTGTCGTCGCGGACGGCAGCGGCCAGCTCGGCGGGGTCGACCCGGCCGGTGTGGTCCACCCCGACCTCCGTGACCTCGAACCCGTTGGCGGCCAGGGCCCGCGCCGGGGCCAGCACCGAGGTGTGCTCGACCACCGACACGACCAGGTGGCGGCGGCGCCGCGCCGCCCGGGCCAGCCCGGTCACGGCCAGGTTGGCCGCCTCGGTGCCGCCGGAGGTCAGCACCAGCTCGTCCGGGGCGGCCCCGACCGCCGCCGCCAGCCGCTCCCGCGACCGGTCCAGCAGCATCCGGGCCCGCCGGGCCCGCCCGTACAGCCGCGACGGGTCGCCGAAGCCGTCGGCCGCCTCGGCCATCGCCTCCCGGGCCAGCGGGTGCAGTGGCGTGGTGGAGGCGGCGTCCAGGTAGGTCTCGGCACGGCTCATCGCAGTAACAGTAGCGCCGCCGGCCCGCCCCGCATTCCCGGCTTCTACGGCAGGGGCAGCTCGTCGCGCTCCAGGACCCCGATCAGGCGGTCCAGGTCGGGGCCGAGGGGGCGGTCCCGGCCGACGGGAGCGACCAGCTCCCCGAGGCAGGCGGCGAGCGGGGCCAGCCCGGGTGCCGGGGTGGCCCCGGGGCGGCGGAGCCACCAGGCCTGGCGGGCGGCCAGGAGCTCGCAGGCGACCACCTCGCGGGTCAGCTGCTCGACCCGGCGGAGCTGCTCGGCCGCCTCGGGGGCGTAGCTGGCCGCGTCCTCCTGGCCGAGGGAGGTGTCGGCCTGGCCGACCGAGGCCGGGGTGGCCAGGCGGCGGGCCTCGTGCAGGGCCCCGACGGCCCGCTTGTGGATCACGACCAGGCCGGTCACCGGCCCGGGGTCGGGGCTGAGCTGGTCGGGCAGCCCGCTGAAGCGGCCGTCGAGCAGGCGGTGGAGGCGCTGGCCGGCCAGCTCGGCCGCCTGGACGAGCGCGACCGCCACCCCGTCCATGCCCGCGGCCAGTCCGGCGGCGTGGAACCCGCCCCCGGCCACCACCCGGCCGCCGACCACGGCGGGGGAGTCGGTGACGGCGGCCAGCGCCCGCCGCACGTCCTCGTCGAGGCGGCCCAGCGTCCGCCGCAGGTGGGCCAGCACCTGCGGCGCCACCCGGAACGACACCGGCGCCTGCCGCCCGGGCCCGTGCCCGCCCTCC
>DASUPQ010000250.1 GCA_036280995.1 Actinomycetota bacterium
GCGGCGCCGACCGCGCGGCTGCGCCTGGTCGAGGTCGGCGGCCAGGCCCACGACGACTTCTACACCGTGATCGCCAACCCGCTGCTCTGGTTCCTCCAGCACGGGATGTACGGCCTGGCCCTCGACCCCACCCTGACCAGGCGCGAGCACGCCGCCTGGGAGGACGGCTACGTGGCCGTCAACCGGCTGTTCGCCGACGCCGTGGCCGCCGAGGTCGAGGCCCGCGGCGGCCGCGCCCTGGTCATGCTCCACGACTACCACTTCTACCTGATCGGCCAGGAGGTCCGGAAGCGCTGCCCCGAGGCGGTGCTGTCGTTCTTTCTGCACATCCCCTGGCCCGGCCCGGACGCCTGGCGGGTGCTGCCCCCGCCCTGGCGCGAGGCCGTGCTCAACGGGCTGCTCGGCAACGACGTGGTCGCCTTCCACACCGAAGGGTTCGCGCGGAACTTCCTGCTCTGCGCCCAGGAGCTGCTCGGGCTGCCGGTCGACCTGGAGGCCATGACCGTCCAGGTCGGCGACCGGGAGGTGGCGGCCCGCCACTACCCGATCTCGATCGACGTCGCCGCCATCCGCGAGCTGGCCGACTCGGCCGAGGTGGCCGAGCACGCCGCCGCCCTGACCGAGGCCTTCCGGGACGAGGACCGCCAGCTGATCCTGCGGGTCGACCGCACCGACCCGTCCAAGAACATCGTCCGCGGGTTCCAGGCGTTCGCGACCATGCTGGAGGACCACCCCGAGCTGGCCGGCAAGGTGAGCTTCCTGGCCATGCTCCAGCCGAGCCGCCAGGACGTGCCCGAGTACGCCGACTACCTGGCCGAGATCGGCGCCACCGTGGCCAGGGTCAACGCCGCCCACGGCCGCGAGGGCTACCAGCCGATCGACCTGCGCCTGGCCGACGACATGGCCATGGCCGTGGCCGCCTACACCGTCTGCGACGTGCTCATGGTCAACGCCCTGGCCGACGGCATGAACCTCGTCGCCAAGGAGGCGGTGGTGGTCAACCGCCGCGACGGCGTCCTCGCCCTCTCCGAGAACACCGGCGCCCACCAGGAGCTGGGCGCGTTCGCGGTCACCCTGCACCCGTTCGACGTCCAGCAGCAGGCCGAAGCCCTCCAGGAGGCCCTGACCATGGACCGCGGCCTGCGGCGGGCCCGCCGCGAGGCCGCGGCCGCGGTGGTCGAGGAGAACGACATCGCCAAGTGGCTGCACGCCCAGCTGGCCGACCTGGGGGTCAGGCCTCCAGGAGCTGCTTGAGGGCGGCCATCCGCTCGCGCCAGAAGAGCTTGAGCTTGTCGGCCGTGCCGGCGTCGGGGAGGCGCTCGTGGACGAGGGCGGCCTGGCTCTTGGACTCGCCGCGGGCGGTGAACCAGACGACCAGGCGGGTCGAGCCGTCGCCCCAGTTGGCCCGGAACGACTTGGCCGGCTGGGCGCTGCGGACCTCGACGGGGGCGCCGGGAAGCCAGCGCTCGCGCAGGGCGGGGTCGGTGAAGGCCTCGTAGAGCCGGTCGACGGGCACGGCCACCGTCTTGGAGGCGTTCACCTCGAAGAGCCCGCCCCGGCGCTGACCGGGGGCCCGCAGCCCGCGGGCCCGCTCGTAGCCGACGGTGACCCCCTGCGCCCACCAGCCCGGCACCCCGTGCTCCCCCACCAGCCAGCGGACGATCTCTGGATGGGGGCGCTCCGCCCCACCCCACTCGTCCAGCAGCGCGAACCACTCGTCCCAGCCGCGGCCCGTGTTCGCCCGGATCGCCTGCTCGGAGTAGGGCCGCTTCGCCTCCGGCGCGTCCCCCGGCGGGGTCGCGGCCGGCTCGGCAGGCTGGGCCGGGGCCTCGGGGTCGGCCGTCGCCTCGGCCTTGGCCAGGAGCTGGCGGCGGGCGGTGGTGTAGCTCTCGGACGTCTTGTCCATGCGGGCGCGGACGCGGCCCTTGAACGACTTCTGCCTGGTCATCTGGTGCTCCTCCGCACGCGGGTGGCGCGGGACCCACGCTCCCGCCGCCCCCGCGACGAGGGCACTCGACCAGCGTCCCGAGGACTCGAGGTCCCCTTTACCTCCGCGGGCCGGTGGCGTGAGCACCGGGGAGGAGGTCGGGCGCGGGACGGCGCCGGCCCGAGCATAGCCGATGGCCCCGGCGACCGGAACCCTTCCGCCCCAGCCCTAGGGGGCGGGGCGGAGCCAGAGCGAGGCCCGGGTCGGCTGCATGGTCTGGTCGACCACGGCCAGCAGCTCGCCGGTCAGGGTGGTCAGGTCGACCTGGTCGCGGAGGCGGGCCGCGAACGCCTCGACGGTGCCGGCGGCGTCGTAGCGGCGCCGGTTGAAGCGCCGGTCGACGAGCTCCTGGACGCGGCGGCGCAGGGGCGCGAACGCGGCCACCACGGCCAGGGTGGCGGCGGCCACGGCCAGGCTCGAGCTCTCGGGCAGGAGCCGGCCGAGCCCCAGCACCACCGCGGCGTAGCCGAGGCCGAGCAGCACCGTCAGCAGCCCGTAGGCCAGGGTCCGGCTGACGACCCGGTCCAGGTCGTACAGCCGGTAGCGCAGCACCGCCACCCCGATCGCCACCGGCGGGCACAGCAGCGCCGGGTAGACGACGTGCGAGATCCAGTCGGGCGCGACCCCGAGCCCGCTCGGCACGGACACGACCAGCCCGGCCACCGCGGCCGCCGCCCCGGCGGCGACCCAGCGCATCTGCTGGCGTTCGACCCCGTGGGAGGAGCGGAACCGGAGCACCACGCAGACCGCCGCCGGCGGCAGGCTCCACCAGTGGAGCAGCACGCCGACGAGCGTGAGCGTCGCGGCGACGGAGCCGGCCGGACCGGCCAGCCCGAACGGGTTGTCGATCCCCCGCTCCTCCAGCGGCCCCGGGGCGAGGGTGCCGGCCACCGTGGCCAGGACGGCCCCGGCCACGCTGGCGACCACGACCAGCCGCCAGCGGCGCGACCGGAGGTGGCCGTTGGGCAGCAGCAGGGCCGGGAGGGTCACCCCGAGGGCGATCGGCGGCGCCCAGCCGAGGCTCCCGGTCGCCACCACGACCTTGGCGGCGAGCGGCAGGGCCTGGTGCTCGCGGATGAGCTGGTCGACCCAGGGCTCCAGCGGGACGGTGTAGGCCCAGGCGAGGCCGGCCGCCCCGTACAGCCAGCCGATCGGGTTCTCCGGCCGCCGCAGGGTCAGCACCAGCCCGACGGTGGCGAACCCGAGCACGAAGAAGAACGCGTAGAGGGCGCCCTCGACCAGCACGCCCAGGGTGAGCGGCCGGTAGATGGCCAGGGTGACGGCCAGCCCGGCGGCGCAGCAGCCGAAGGTGACCAGCCACAGCGCCCAGGCGAGCACCACCCTGGTTGGGGGCCGCAACATCACCTTCCCTCCTCGCGTCCAGGAGTCTCGGCGCAGTCTCCAGGAGGTGCGGTACGGGAGCGTTACGGGCTCTCCCGAGGCACCCCGGAACTGTCACAGGTACCGGTTACGCTGGGACAACGCAACGAACCCCTTCCCCGAGGACTGAGGCCTGTGACCACCACCATCACCGACGCCGACCTGGCCGAGCTGGCCCGCCCCTTCCCCACCGATTTCGTCGAGCGCAAGGACGGCAGCGACTACGTCGCCCACCACGTCGTCAACCAGCGCCTGCTCAGCATCGTCGGCCCCTTCGACTTCGAGCTCGTCCAGGTCATCCGCGGCGACGTCGCCGCCGTGGCCCCCGACCCGAGCGCCCGGAGCCGCCGGGCCCGGGCCGGCACGCCGGCGCTCCAGAACGTCGTCGTCGGCGGCATCTGGCGGCTCACCTGCTCCATCGACGGCCGCCAGGTCCGGGTCGAGGAGGTCGGCGACGTCGGCGACGTCCACAACTGGCCCCACGACGGCGCCCGCCTCAAGGACGCCGCCTCCGACGCCCTCAAGCGCTGCGCCATGCGCCTCGGCCTCGGTCTCCACCTCTGGGCTCAGGAGCACTACTTCCTCGACCAGCAGCTCCGCGCCCAGCACCGCCCCGAGTAGCGGTCAGCGCCCGCCTGGGTCGAGCAGCTCGGCCAGGTGGAGGGCGCGGCGGCCGGCCAGGTGGTCGAGCTGGGTGCGGCAGGAGAAGCCGTCGGCGAGGAGGACCGCGTCCGGGGGGGCGGCGCGGACGGCCGGGAGGAGGGCGGTCTCGGCGACCGCGACCGAGACGTCGTAGTGGCCGCGCTCGGCCCCGAAGTTGCCGGCCAGGCCGCAGCAGCCGCCGACCGCCGTGACCCGCGTCCCGGCCCGGGCCAGGAGGGCGCGGTCGGCCTCCCAGCCGAGCACGGCGTGCTGGTGGCAGTGGGGCTGGGCCACCGCCACGACCCCACCCAGGTCGGGCGGCGCCCAACCGGGCGTGCCCGCCAGCACCTCGGCCAGCGTCGCCGCCGCCCGGGCGACCACGGCGGCGGCCGGGTCGTCCGCCCCGAGCAGGGCGAGCGCGTCGTGCCGCAGCACCGCCAGGCACGACGGTTCCAACCCGACCAGGACCGCCCCACCGCCTCCCCCGCCCGACCCACCGGGATCCCCTTCGAGCAGGGCCGCGAGCCGGTCCACCGTGTGGCGGAGGGTGCGCCTGGCGGTGTCGAGCTGGCCGGTGGAGATCCAGGTGAGGGCGCAGCAGAGGGGCTCGTCGGGGAGGTCGACCCGGTGGCCGGCGGCCTCCAGGACCCGGACGGCGGCCTGGCCGGCCGCGGGCGTGAAGTGGTTGGTGAAGGTGTCGGGCCACAGCAGCACCCGGGGACCTGTGGCCGGGGACGAGCCGGCCGGCGGGCGGTTACGCCACCAGGCGCGGAGGGTCTGGGGGGCGAACGCCGGGAGGGGGCGGCGGGGGTCGACCCCGGCGAGGCGGCGGCCCGCGGCGGCCAGGAACGGGGTGGCGAGGAGGCGGTTGGCCAGGCGGGGGGCCCGGGCGGCGAGGGCCGCCCAGCGGGGCAGCCAGCCGAGGCTGTAGTGGGCGGCCGGGCGGCGGCGGCCCCGATAGGTCTGGTGGAGGACCTCGGCCTTGTAGGTGGCCATGTCGACCTCGGCCGGGCAGTCGGAGGCGCAACCCTTGCAGGCCAGGCAGAGGTCGAGGGCCTCGTGGACCTCGGGTGCGGGCAGGCCGCCGATCAGGGTGCCGTTGACCGCCTCCTGGAGGACGCGGCTGCGTCCCCGGGTGGTGTCCTTCTCGTCCCGGGTGGCCAGCCAGGACGGGCACATCACCCCGCCGGCGCCGGTGTTGTCGGCCACGCAGCGCCCGATCCCGGTGCAGCGGTGGACGGCGCTGGTCAGGTCGCCGCCGTCGGTGGGGTAGCGGAACCCGAGCCCTTCGGTGACCGGGCCGACCATGGTCCGGCGCAGGTCGGCGTCCAGCGGCCGCGGGCGCACCAGCACCCCCGGGTTGAGCAGGTCGCGGGGGTCGAAGACGGCCTTGACGGCGGCCATGGCCTCGATCGCGGCCGGCTCGAACATCCGCGGGAGCAGCTCGGACCGGGCCCGCCCGTCGCCGTGCTCCCCCGACATCGACCCGCCGTACCCGCCGACCAGCTCGGCCGCCCGCTCGACGAACGACCGGTAGACCGCCCGCCCGCCGGGCCGGTCGAACGGGAAGTCGATGCGCACGTGCAGGCAGCCGTCGCCGAAGTGGCCGTAGGGGATGCCGCCGAGGCCGTGGTCGGCCAGGAGGGCGTCGAAGTCGCGCAGGTAGGCGCCGAGCCGCTCGGGCGG
>DASUPQ010000251.1 GCA_036280995.1 Actinomycetota bacterium
GGACGCGGCATCGTGAGGCCATCCTCTCAGCAGCAGACATCAACTGCCGAGAACCAGTACCGCAGGTACGGATAGATTTGCTGGCGACACGCTACTAGGCCGTGTTTAGGAAGTGGTGTTGGCGAGAGCGCGTGACCATATGTTGATCATGGCGATCTGTGTGGTGGCTTCGTAGCGGACGGCGAGTTTGTCGTAGCGAGTCGCGACCGCTCGCTGCTGTTTGAGCAGGTTGATGCCGCACTCCACGGCGTGGCGCTGCTTGTAGAGGTCGGGCTCGAATACCGGTGGCCGCCCGCCGGCGGAGCCCTTGGCCTTGCGGTGGGTCTGCTGGTCGAGCTTGACCGGGATGGTCGCGGCGATCTTGCGGCGGCGCAGGTGCTCGCGGTTGGCCTTGGCCGAGTAGGCCTTGTCCGCCAACACCCGGTCCGGGCGGGTCCGCGGGCGTCCGGGCCCGCACCGCGCGACGCGGATCCCGTCGAGCACGGCCCTGAAGTGCGGGCTGTCCCCACGGTGGCCCGCGGTCAGCACCAGCGACAGCGGTTTGCGGCCCTGCTCGCAGGCCAGGTGCAGCTTGGTGGTCCAGCCGCCGCGGGACCGGCCCAACGCGTGATCGGCCGGCTCGGGCCCGGGTGGCTCGACCTGGGTGTCGGGGTCGTGGCGGGCGCCGGCAGCGTGCTGGTGGGCCCGGTTGATGGTGGAGTCCACCGACACCGTCCAGCAGATCAGACCGGCGGCGTCGGCGAAGGCCTGCAGTTTCGCCACGATCAGTGGCCACACCTGGGCGCGTTGCCAGCGCCGGAACAGCCCGTAGATCGACTGCCAGTGCCCGTAGCGTTCGGGGACGTCGCGCCACGGGGCGCCGACCCGGGTTCGCCAGCGGATGCCGTCAAGTAGTTGGCGGCGGGTCCACTTCGGCGGTCGGCCTGGCCGTTTGCCGCGGGGCAGCAGTGGCTCAAGGATCCGCCACTGCCGGTCGGTCAGATCTTTGCGCGCTCCAATGGACAGGCTGGCCAACGAGGTCTCCAGACAGATGACGATCTTCTTGGGCGAAGATCCATCTACCGGAGACCTCCTTCACGTCCCGGCCACGACACGCGTGACAGGCCCGAGAGGTCGATCACGTGCGTGTGCCGATCCCACGGGCAGGACTTCTTGAACAGCTCCTAGGACGGCCCTGAACAACGGCCTAGCGGGGCCGTGTGGGACGGGCAGGACCTCTCAAGGCCGTCGGTGCGGCGGTCAGCGCCCTTGGCGGGGGTGACAACGAGTTCGCCCTGCCCGTCGCGGTTGAGGTTGGGTCGGTGTGGGCTGGGTGGTCAAGCCACCGTTCGCCGGGTCCGGGTCCGGGTCAGGCCGGGGCGAGTGTCCAGGTCCCGCCGCTGCGGATCAGGCCGAGGGTGAGCAGTCGGCGCAGGTTCAGCGCCGCGACCCGGTGGTGCAGCCACAGATCATTGAGCCGGGTTCCGACGAACCGCAGCCGCCGGTTCCCGCCGGCGACCAGCCAGGAGATCGAGCGTTCGACCATGGGCCGGTGCTGGCGGTAGACGGCCTGGAACTCGGGATCTCGGGCGCGGGCCCGGTGCGCGCGCTGCAGCGCTTGGTGCGGATGCAGCCGCAGCGTCCTGCCTGCGGCCGAGGTGGTGCAGCGGGCCCGCAGCGGGCAGGCCCGGCAGCGTGCACCGAAGACCGCCGTGCGGGTGCGAGTGATCCGGGCGGTCAGTCCGTTCGGGCAGGTCGCGGTGTCGGCGGTCTCGTCGATGAGGAAGTCGTCGAGGGTGAACCCGCCGTCCACCGCCGGGCGCAGCGGCCAGGGCTTGATGATCGCGGTGTGCCCGCCGTCGGCGACGGCGGCGAGCAGCTCACCGGTGCCGTAGGCCGCATCGCCCAGCACCTCGACCGGGTCGGCCTCCTCGGCCAGCAGTGCGATACCGACCGCGGCGTCGGAGTGCTCCGGCCCGGAAGCGGGGGTGAGCGCGCACCCGGTGATCAGCCCGGTGTCCGGCTCGACCTTCACGTGCGCCTTGTAGCCGTCCTGATGGTGGGCGCGGGTCTTGTGCGCGTGTCGGGCCTCGGGATCCACGGTGGAAATCACCCGCTCCGGGGCGACCTTCCGCGCGATCCGCCAGCCGGTGATCTGCCAGCGTCCATCAGTCCCGTCGGAGCCCTCGGCCGGTTCGACGTCCTGCCCGGCGACCAGCGCCAGCAGCCCGACCGCCTCGGCCGCGGCAGGCTCGAGTTCCTGCTCGGGCAGGTGTCCCAGCAGCCGGTGCGCATCGCCGACCAGGGCATCCACCAGCTGTTCGCGAGCGTCGGAGTCGTCCCAGGCAATCGCCGGCTTGCCCGGCTGGGTGTAGTCATGCCCGGTGCAGTGCTCGGCGACCACCTCCCCGGCGCCGGGCACCACCCGGGCCACCCGGCGAATCGCCGCGACCAGCTGGGTGACCGTGTCCTGAGTGGCCACCGCGTCGTCGAGCACCGTGGAATCCAGGGCGCGCCGGGTCTTCCCGGTCAGCACCCCGGTCTGGGCGACCACCTGCCCGACCACATCGAAGATCCGCCGCGGCCGCGCCGAGTGGGCCAGCCGGCGCCGCCAGTAGGTCAACACCGTCGGATGGAACCCCGGGGCGGTCACCGCCAGTCCGCACGCGGCCTTCCACCGCAGATCGAACGTGACCGCATCCACCGCCTCGCTGTCCGACAGCCCGTGCAGGGTCTGCAACACGATCACCGAGGCGACCACGTCCGCCGGGATCGACGGACGACCCCGCCGGCTCGGGAACAGATCAGCGAACAACTCATCCGGGAACAACTCCCGCCGATGCCCGGCCAGGAACGCGAACACCCCACCGGCCGGCAACAGGTGCCCGGCCACCGACTCCACATCCAAGATCTCGCGCTGCGGATCAGCCCGTCCCTGCACCCACCGATCGTCCCAGCCCCGATGCCACCCACCCGGGTCCGACACCCGGATTGTTCAGGGCCGTCCCTAGAGCTGCGCCGCCTGGTCGGCGAGGAAGGCGCGGCTCTCCGCCGGCGTCAACGCCGCCTCGGCGATGCGGTCCATCGCCATGCGGTAGAGCTCGACGT
>DASUPQ010000252.1 GCA_036280995.1 Actinomycetota bacterium
CCCGCGTCTTTTGCCAGAGCTCCCGGATCACCGGGCTGCCGAAGTCCCCGATGAGGCTCACGCTGTAGGCGCTGGCCATCACCTCATCGAACGCCTCCAGCACGGTGTCCCAGGGCGCATCGCGGTACACGTCCTGGCGAACCAGATAGGTGGGCTGAATGTCGAGCACCACTCGGGTGACAACGCCGAACGCCCCGAGACCAACCGCCAGCGCCTTCAGATCGGGATTCGACCGGTCCACCGTGACCAGCGAGCCGTCGGACTTCACAAGTTCAACGGCTGACACCGCCGTAGACAGGATGCCGTGGCGGTCGCCGGAGCCGTGGGTCCCGGTCGCGGTGGCGCCGGCCACCGAGATATGCGGCAGGGAGCCCGTGTTGTGCAGCGCGTAGCCCTGCGACTGCAGTGCGGCCGCGAGGACCCCGTAGCGGGTTCCACCGGTCACCGACACCGTCATCGCCTCGGCATCGATGGTGACGTCCGGCGCCAACTCCGACAATGAGATGAGCGCACCGCCCGGGGAATCGGCGATGGTGTTGAACGAGTGACGGGTGCCGAGGGCCTTGACCCGCGGCAGTCGGGCGACCAGTTTCTGCACCTCAACCACAGAAGCGGGGTAGTGGACGGAAGCGGCGCTGTAGGCGAGATTGCCCGCCCAGTTCGTCAGCTCCAGTGCCACGGTTCACCTCGCTCGGAGGAGTTGCCCACCATCTTCGCAGGCATCTCCTCGAGTGACGGCTCAGACACAGGCGGTTGCCCGGCCTGGGAACGGCGACGTCGACATGGGTAGCCTTTCGTCGCACCGGCCGGACCGGTGCAGACCTTGCCGGAGTCGTGACCGGGTCGCCGACCGACCAAGGAGTGGGTGCCGTGGAGCAGCGCAGACTGGGTCGCTTGGGCCACCAGAGCTCGGTCCTGATCTACGGCGCAGCTGCCTTGGCCGAGGTCGACCAGGCCACCGCCGACGCCTCGGTCCAGCTGGCCCTGGACGCCGGGATCAACCATTTCGACGTCGCGGCCAGCTACGGCGATGCCGAGCTTCGGCTGGGCCCGTGGATGCCCGACATCCGCGGCCGGATCTTCCTGGCCACCAAGACCGGCCTGCGCGACCGGGAGGGCGCCTGGGCCCAGATCAACCAGAGTCTGGAGCGGATACAGACCGATCATGTCGACCTGATTCAGGTCCATGCCGTCGGCGACCTGGAGGAGCTCGACCTGGTCACCCGGCCCGGAGGGTCGCTGGAGGCGGTGGTCCGGGCCAGGGACGAGGGGCTGGCTGGTGCGGTCGGGATCACCGGCCACGGGCACCAGGCCCCGGCGACCCACCTGGAGGCGCTGCGGCGCTTCCCCTTCGACACCGTCCTCACCCCGCTCAACTACGTGCTCGGCCAGAATCCGGCCTACCTAGCCGACTACCAGGCCCTAGTCGCCGAAATCCAGGCCCAGGACGCCGGCCTGATGATCATCAAAGTGGCATCGCGGCGGAACTGGCCCGAGGGGCCGGACGGGCACAGCTACACCACCTGGTACGAGCCGTTCGACGACCAGGAGCGGGTCGGCGCCGCCGTGGCCTGGGTGCTGTCGCATCCGGAGGTGACCGGCATCGCCACCCCGGGTGACGTCCGGCTGCTGCCCCTGGTTATCGAGGCCGAGCGGCGCCTCGGCGAGATCGGCCTGGCCGAGGCCGAACAGGTGCTGGGCCACGCCACCGACTACAGCTCACCGTTCATCAACATCCCGATCTGACGGCTCGGCCGAGAAGGTCGCCGCGGCCATCCGGACATCCTCGCCCAACCTGATGCGACCCATGTCTACACAACCAGTTCGACGTCATCGCCGGGATGCTGGGCCGCCAGTTCCCACGAACCCGTCAGGGAAGGCGCGCCCGGATGCTGTCATGGCTGCCACCTCCTCGAGCCGTCATTAGCACAGTATGAACCCCTGGTAGGACAAAATCAGCCTATGGCCGACTACTTCGACCCTCGTTCCAGCCAGGTCTGCAGCCGCCGGGTCCTGTCGGCGAACCGGCTGCGGTAGGTGGTGGCGCTGAGGCCGAAGTGGGCCTTGAAGCGGCGGGCGAAGTAGTTCTGGTCCGGCCAGCCGACCGACCGGCCGATCTGGGTCACCGACTGGTCGGTGTGCAGCAGTAGCCCGGCCGCCGTCTCCACCCGTCGCCTGGCCAGGTACGCCATGGGGGGCATCCCGGTGGACGACTTGAACAGACGCAGCAGGTAGCCGGGGGAGAGGTGCAGCCGAGCGGCCAGCTCGCCGAGCGTCCACGGGTGGGTGAGCTGCGAGTCCAGCAGCTGCATGGCCTGGACTACGGCCGGATGGGTCGGTCCGGTGGGCTCGATGAGCCGGTCCCGGTCGGCGGCCACGGCGCGGGCGAGATGGCCCAGGACCAGCGTCAGGTGGCTGATGATGTCGCTGCGGTACAGGCCGAGTGGCCGGAGGCGGAGCCGGTCGAGCGCGTCGAGATGGACCAGGCAGTCCTGGAGCGCCGGAGCGCCCAGGGTCGTGACCAGCATGCCGCGTCGTCCCATGGACAGCGGCCCGGTCCAGAGCAGGTAGCCGAGGAGCGGGTCCTCTCGGGTCCAGGCCAGCTCCCGGTGGAGCAGCTCGGCGCTGAAGCAGCAGTTGTACAGCTCCAGGTGCCCGGTGTCGTAGCCGTGCCAGACTCCGGGGCGCAGGAACACGACGTCGCCCGCCCGGAGCGGCTGGCGGCCGGCCAGCGAGCGCTGGACGGCCTCCCCGCCGGTCACGACGGCGATCTCGACGAAGCTGTGGGTGTGGTCCTCCTGTGGTTCCTCGTGGATCCACGGGCCCGCATAGGCGAGCACGCCCTCGGTGAAGTACGCGCGGCCCCCAGGGGAGATCGTCACCGGGATCTCACTCATGCCCCAAGGGTATCGCGCCGCCCCCGCCAGATCATTTTGTGCTATCAGCGGACCGTACGGTGCTATCAGCAGGCCCGGTGTCGGCCCATCATCCGGCCTACAGCGGACGCTGCATGCGGGAGAGGCCATGGGCCACGTTGCCGCTCCGACGGACCTGCGGTTCGAGCATCGGACCGACGGTGGAGCCGTGCTCGGGATCGGGACCGCGACCCCACGACTGTCCTGGATCATCCCGGCGGCCGATGCCGGCTTCGTCCAGGATGCCTATGAGGTCGAGCTCGTGCGCGGCGGCGGGGCGTCCGAGGTCGTCCGGGTCGCGAGCGGGGAGCAGGTGCTGGTGCCCTGGCCCGCCGACCCGCTGACGTCGCGGGAGTCGGCGCGGGTCCGGGTGCGGGTGTGCGGGGCCGGCAGGTGGTCGGCCTGGAGCGACCCGGCGACGGTGGAGGCCGGGCTGCTCAGGACCGGGGACTGGACGGCCCGGTTCATCAGTCCGTGCGAACTGGGCAGGCTGGGCGCACCGGCGCCGGTGCTGCGGTCGACTTTCGACCTGCCTGGTGGGGTGGTCACGGCGCGGCTGTACGCCACCGCCCACGGCCTGTATGAGGCCACCCTGAACGGGTGTCGCGTCGGCGACCAGGTCCTGGCGCCGGGATGGACCAGCTACGGTCGCCGGCTGCGGTACCAGACCTACGACGTCACCGAGCTGGTCCGTGAGGGCGGCAACATCCTGGAGGTGCTGCTCGGCAACGGCTGGTACCGGGGCCGGCTGGGCTGGGACGGCCGTCACGCCCACTACGGCGACCGGCTGGCCCTGCTCGCTCAACTTGAGGTGACGACTTCCGATGGGCGGGTCATCCGCCTGGGCACCGACGCCTCCTGGACAGCCGGCGAGAGCGGCGTCCTGGCCGACGATCTCTACGACGGCCAGCGGACCGACCTGCGTCCCCGGAGCGGCGACCGCACCGGCGCCGTCAAGGTTGTCGATGCCGACCTGGCCCGCCTGGTCGCGCCCGACGGCCCGCCGGTACGGGTCACCCAGACGCTTCCCGCGACCGCCGTCTTCTCCTCGCCGTCCGGCGCCACCTTGGTCGACTTCGGGCAGAACCTGGTCGGCTGGGTGCGGCTCCGGGTCCGCGACCAGGCCTCGGGCCAGGAGGTCGTGGTCCGCCACGCCGAGGTGCTGGAGCACGGGGAGCTGGGGGTGCGGCCGCTCCGCACCGCCAAGGCCACCGACTCCTACCTGCTGGCGGGTGGGCCGCTGGAGGTACTCGAGCCGAGCCTCACCTTCCACGGCTTCCGGTACGCCGAGATCAGCGGCCTGCCCGAGGTGCGCGTCGAGGACGTCGCGGCGGTGGTCGTGGGCTCCGACCTCCGGCGGACGGGCTGGTTCGCCTCCTCGAACCCGCAGCTCGACCGGTTCCACGAGAACGTCGTCTGGGGGATGCGGGGCAACTTCGTCGACGTGCCCACCGACTGTCCCCAGCGCGACGAGCGGTTGGGTTGGACCGGTGACATCCAGGTCTTCGCCCCCACGGCCAGCTTCCTGTTCGACAGCGCGGGCTTCCTGAGCTCCTGGCTGGCCGATGTCGCCGCCGAGCAGCGGCCGGACGGGTCGGTGCCCCTGGTCGTCCCCGATGTCATCGGGTCGCCGCTGCCCGCGGCGGCGGCCTGGGGCGACGCCACCACACTGGTGCCATGGGTCCTCTACGAGCGCACCGGCGACGTCGGGCTGCTGGAGCGGCAGCTGCCGAGCATGCGCGCCTGGGTCGACTACATCGCCGACCTGGCCGGCGCCGACCGCCTCTGGACCGGGGGCTTCCAGCTCGGTGACTGGCTGGACCCGACCGCTCCCCATGACGCCCCGTTCGAGGCCCAGGCCGACCCGGACGTGGTGGCCACGGCCTACCTGGCCCGCTCCGCGGAGGTGGTCGGCCTGGCCGCGGCCGTGGTCGGCGACGCCGACGTGGCCGAGAAGTACGCCCGCCTGGCCGGCGAGGTGCGGGAAGCCTTCGCCCGCGAGTTCGTGACCCCCGGCGGGCGGGTGCTCAGCGACGCGCCGACGGTGTACGCCCTGGCGCTCGCGTGGGCCCTGCTGCCCACCGACGACCAGCGCCACCACGCCGGGGACCGCCTGGCCGACCTGGTGCGGTCGTCCGGCTTCCGGATCAGCACCGGCTTCGTCGGCACCCCGCTGATCATGGACGCACTGACCGGCTCCGGGCACCTCGACGTGGCCTACCGGCTGATGCTCCAGACGGGCTGCCCCTCCTGGCTCTACGCGGTCACGATGGGAGCCACCACCGTCTGGGAGCGTTGGGACGCCATGCTGCCCGACGGCAGCATCAACCCGGGGCAGATGACCTCATTCAACCACTATGCCCTGGGTGCGGTGGCCGACTGGCTGCACCGCGCGACCGCCGGGCTGGCGCCGGCGGCCCCCGGCTACCGCGAGCTGCTGGTCCGGCCGGCGCCAGCCCGGAGCCTGACCTCGGCCTCGGCGCGTCATCGCACGCCCTACGGCGACGCCGAGGTCGCCTGGCAACGGTCCGAGGGCCAGCTCCGGCTGCGGGTCGTCGTCCCGGTCGGCGCCACGGCCAGCGTGCGCGTCCCCGGGTGGCCGGAGCCGGTGCGCGTCGGCCACGGCACTCACACCTGGCAGACGGCCGACCCGGCGGCGGTCGCCCCCCCGCTGGCGGCCCCGGCGACCGTCCGCGAGGTCCTCGACCACG
>DASUPQ010000253.1 GCA_036280995.1 Actinomycetota bacterium
CTTGTCGCTGAGCAGTGCCATGTCACGCCTTCCGGGGCATCCACCCGGGGTTGGCCAGCGCCGCCGGGCGGCGGCCGGCGAGCACGTCGCCGACGCCGCGGGCGGCGGCGGCGAAGGTGGCGGCCGTGGCCCGGCGGGTCAGGCCCATCAGGTGGGGGGTGAGGACGACGTCGGGGTGGTCGAACAGGGGATGGTGCGGGGGCGGCTCGGGGTCGAAGACGTCCAGGCCGACCCCGGCCAGCCGACCCGCCCGCAGGGCGGCCAGCACGGCGTCGAGATCCAGCAGGCCTCCTCGGCCGCAGTTGACCAGGACCGCCCCGGGCCGGACCCGGGTCAGGAGCGCCTCGCCGACCAGGTGGCGGGTCTGGCCGGTCAGGGGGGCGTGCAGGGTCAGGACGTCGCTGGCGGCGGCCAGGTCCCCGAGGTCGGGGCGGTCGATCTCGGCCGGTGGCGGACTGAACGGGTCGTGGGCCAGCACCCGCATCCCGAACGCCCCGGCGAGCTCGCCGACGCGGCGGCCGATACGGCCGTAGCCGACGATGCCGATGGTGGCGCCGTCGAGGTCGCCGACCGGCACCCGGCCCCGCTCGGCCCAGCGGTCCTCGCGGACCAGCCGGGTCAAGGGTCCCAGCCGCTTGACCAGGTGCAGGGTCATGGCCAGGACGCCCTCGGCGACGGCCCGGGTGCCGCTGCCGGGCGTGACCACGACGGTGATCCCGCGGGCCCTCGCCGCCTCCAGGTCGACGAGGTCGACCCCGACCCCGGTGCGGGCCACGACCCGCAGCCGGGGGGTGCGGTCGAGGAAGGCCGCGTCCACCACCGCGTCGGCGCGGGCGATGGCGCCGGCGGCCACGGCCAGGTCGTTTGGGCCGGGGTCGGGGACGAACGACACGCCGTCGCCCAGGACCCCGGTGACCAGGGCCGGGTCGACCTGGCCGAGGGCGACGACAACGGGCCGGTCAGCCATCGCGTCCCTCCCCTGGCCGCCGGGACGTGCTGGCCCGGACGACCAGGCGGGGCGGGATCAGCTCGGTCCCGGCCTCGGCGCCGGGCTCGCCGATGCGGCGCAGCAGCCGCTCGGCTGCGGTGGCCCCGATCTGGGCGTTGCCGGGGTTGACCGTGGTCAGCGAGACCTGGGGGATGGCGGAGAAGAAGGTGTCGTCGTAGCCGGCGACCGCGAGCTCGGCCGGGACGGCCGCGCCGGCCTCGAGCGCGCCCGCCAGGGCGCCGACGGCGGCCAGGTCGTTGACGACCGTGACGGCCGTCGGCCGCTCGCCGTTCTCCAGCAGCCGCGCCGCCCCGGCGTGGCCGGCCTCCTCGGTGAAGTCGCAGGGCTCGACCCGGCAGCGGTCGGCGAGCCCGTGGCGGGCCATGGCGTCCCGGTAGCCGGCGGCGCGGGCGTCGGCGACCTCGCCGCCGGCGCCGCCCAGGTGGGCGATCCGCTCGTGCCCTCGGGCGACCAGGTGGTCGACGACCAGCCCGGCCCCGGCGGCGTCGTCGCTGCGGACCACGTCGGCCCGGGCCAGGCCCTGCCGGCCCCCGCCGGCCACGACCACCGGGACGTCGCCGACGGCGGCGGCCAGGCCGCTGGGGCCGGGCAGCGACCCGATCACGACCAGCCCCTCGACCTTCAGGGACCGCAGCGCCTCGACCGCGCCGGTGTCCAGACGGGCCCGCTCCCCGGCCCGCCGACCGGGCATGACGGCGCTGGTCAGCAGGGTGTCCAGGCCGGCTTCGTGCAGCACGGTGCGCAACGGGTCCACGATCTCGGCGAACCAGGGGTTGTGCAGGTCGGCCACCAGCACCCCGACGGTGCCCGAGCGCAGGGTCGACAGCGACCGGGCCGCCCAGTTGGTCCGGTAGCCGAGCGCCCGGGCCGCCTCCTCGATCCGGAGGCGGCTGGACTCGGCGACCCGGGGGTCGCCCCGCATGGCCAGCGACACCAGCGACTTGGACACGCCGGCGCGGGCGGCCACGTCGATGATGGTCGGCCGGCGCGCCGGGGCCGTGCCCGGCGGCGCTGGGGCCTTGGCCTCGCCCACGCCGGTCAGCCCCGCCGGGCTGCGGTCGTGCCGGCGACGGCCGGGACCTTGTGCCAGCTGCCGTCGGCGGCGGAGCGCTCGGCCGCCGCCACCACCTCGGCCGCCGACAGGGCGTCGTCGACCGAGCTGTTCTCGCGCTCGCCGCCGGCGACGGCGACC
>DASUPQ010000254.1 GCA_036280995.1 Actinomycetota bacterium
GGGGTGGTCCCCCGGTGAACGCCTCTCAGCGTCCCTGGCGGGCCCGCTTGGCGGCGCGGCCGCGGGCGGCGGCGTCCAGGACCTTCTTGCGCAGCCGCAGCTGGGTCGGGGTGACCTCGACCAGCTCGTCGGGGCCGACCCGCTCGATGGCCTGCTCCAGCGACAGCACGGTCGGCGGGACCAGCCGGATGGCCTCGTCCGAGGCGTGGGTGCGGATGTTGGTCTTCTGCTTCTCGCGGGTCGGGTTGACGTCGATGTCCTCGGGGCGGGCGTTCTCACCGATGACCATGCCCTCGTACACCTGGGTGCCGGGGCCGACGAACAGCTCGCCCCGCTCCTGGAGCTGCCAGAGGGCGTAGCCGGTGGTGGTCCCGACCCGGTCGGCGACCAGGGCGCCGTTGACCCGGTCGTTGATCGGCCCGGCCCAGTCGTCGTAGCCGTCGAACAGGTGGTGCAGGATGGCCGTGCCCCGGGTGGCGGTGAGCAGGGTGGAGCGGAAGCCGATCAGCCCCCGGGCCGGGACCCGGAACTCGAGCCGCACCCAGCCGGTGCCGTGGTTGACCATGTCGGTCATCCGTCCCCGGCGCAGGGCCAGGCCCTGGGTGACCACGCCGACGAACTCCTCGGGCACGTCCAGGGTGACGGCCTCGTACGGCTCCTGGACCCGCCCGCCGACGGTGCGGGTGATGACCTCGGGCCGCGACACCTCCAGCTCGTAGCCCTCGCGGCGGGCCTGCTCGATCAGCACGGCCAGCTGGAGCTCGCCCCGGCCCTGGACCTCGAAGGTGTCGGGGGAGGGGGTGGGCAGCACCCGGATGGCGACGTTGCCGAGCACCTCCCGGTCGAGCCGCTCCTTGAGGTGCCGGCTGGTCAGGTAGGCGCCGTCGTTGCCCGCGAACGGCGAGGTGTTGACCCCGAACCGCATCGAGATGCTCGGCTCGTCGATGGACACCACCGGCAGCGGGCGGGGGTCGTCGGGGTCGGTGACGGTCTCGCCGACGGTGACGTCGCCCAGCCCGGCGATGGCCACGATCTCCCCCGGCCCGGCGTGCTCCAGATCCGACCGGGACAGCCCGATGGCCCCGGCGATCTTGGTCACCTTGGCCAGGGCAAGGGTGCCGTCGCGCCTGGCCACCCCGACCCGGTCGCCGAGGCGGACCTCGCCCTGCCACAGCCGTCCCACGGCCAGGCGGCCGACGTACGGGTCGGCGTCCAGGTTGGTGACCAGGAACTGGAGCGGGTGCCCGGGCTCGTAGGACGGCGGCGGGGTGGTGGCCACGATCGTCTCCAGCAGCGGGGACAGGTCGTCGGCGAGGTCGTCGGGCCGGTGGCCGGCCCGTCCGGCGCGGGCGTTGGCGTACAGGATGGGGAAGCCGATCTGGTCCTCGTCGGCGTCCAGGTCCAGGAACAGCTCCTCGACCTCGTGGACGACCTCGGCCGGGCGGGCGTCGGACCGGTCGACCTTGTTGACGCAGACCACCACCGGCAGCCGCCGCGCCAGCGCCTTGCCGAGCACGTAGCGGGTCTGGGGCAGCGGTCCCTCGCTGGCGTCGACCAGCAGCAGCACGGCGTCGACCATGCGCAGGGTCCGCTCGACCTCGCCCCCGAAGTCGGCGTGACCGGGGGTGTCGACCACGTTGACCCGCACCCCGCGGAACTTCACCGCCGTCTGCTTGGCCAGGATGGTGATGCCCTTCTCCCGCTCCAGGTCCATCGAGTCCAGGACCCGGTCCACGACCTCCTGGTTGGCCCGGAACACCCCGGACTGGCGCAGCATGGCGTCGACCAGGGTGGTCTTGCCGTGGTCGACGTGGGCGACGATGGCGATGTTGCGCAGGTCGGAACGGATCGCGGGCACGACGCCAGCGTAGCGGAACGGTTCCCGTGC
The DNA here is from genome assembly GCA_036280995.1 of Actinomycetota bacterium. Taxonomy (NCBI): domain Bacteria; kingdom Bacillati; phylum Actinomycetota; species Actinomycetota bacterium. Next base: position 1,889 of record DASUPQ010000254.1, read on the forward strand.
TCAGCCCAGCTCGACCACGACGCCCTCGTCGCCGCGCAGCTCCAGCGTGTCGCGGACCGCCCCGCCGTCGCGGGCGGGGTGGGTGGAGCACGCGACCCGGCCGGCCCGCTCCGGGCCGGGGAGGTCGAGGCGGGCCGGGCCGGGGCCGAGGTTGAGGGCGACCAGCCAGCGGGCGTCGCCGGCGGTGCGCAGGTAGGCGAGGAGGTCGCCGTCGGCCTCGACCGGCTGGTAGGCGCCGGTGTGCAGGGCCGGGGTGCGGCGGCGGAGCCGCAGCAGGCGGCGGTGGAGGGTGAGCATGGAGGCGGGGTCGTCGCGCTGGCCGGCCACGTGCAGGGCCCGGTTGGCCTCGCCCAGCGGCAGCCAGGGGCGGCCGCTGGTGAACCCGGCGCCGGGGCCGTCGTCCCAGGGCAGCGGGGTGCGCTCGGGGTCGCGGCCGCGGCCCGGGATCAGGTGGGTGATCGGGTCCCTGACCTGGTCCGGCGGGATCGGCACGTCGTAGAGGCCGAGCTCGTCGCCCTGGTAGAGGACGGGTGTGCCCGGAAGGGTCAGCAGCAGCATGGCCGCGACCCGCGCCTGGGCGGGGCCGACCCGGCTGGCCACCCGGGACACGTCGTGGTTGCCGAGGACCCAGTTCGGCCAGCCGCCGGCCGGGAGGGCGGCCAGGTAGCGGTCGACGTAGCCGGCGATGCCCCTGGCCTCCCAGGCGGCGGTGAGCAGCTCGAAGTTGAACGGCACCTGGATCCCGTCGCCGCCGACGCCGTAGTAGGCGATGGTCTGCTCCAGCGGCAGCACCAGCTCGGCCAGCAGCACCCGGTCGTCGCCGAACTCGTCGACCACCTTGCGGATCCGGGCGGCCAGCTCCCGGGTCTCGGGGCGGTCGACGTTCCAGACCGACAGCTCCCGCATGTAGGGGAGGTCCTCGCCCGGCCGGTAGCCGGGGTTGGGCGGGTTGTCGCGGAGCTGGTCGTCCTCGACCAGCAGCGACAGCACGTCGATGCGGAACCCGTCGACCCCGCGGCGCAGCCAGAACCGCAGGGTCTCGAACATCGCCTCCTGGACCTCGGGGTTGCGCCAGTTCAGGTCGGGCTGCTGATCGAGGAAGATCCGGTAGTAGTACTGGCCGGTGCGCTCGTCCCAGCGCCAGGCGCTGCGGCCGGCGTAGTCGAGCCAGTTGCTGGGCGGGCCGCCGCCGGGCCGGGGGTCGCGCCAGACGTACCAGTCGCGCCGGGGGTCGTCCCTGTCCGAGCGTGACGCCTGGAACCAGGGGTGCCGGTCGGAGGTGTGGTTCGGCACCCAGTCGAGCAGCACCCGCAGCCCCAGGCCGTGGGCGGCCGCGATCAGCCGGTCCAGGTCGTCGAGGGTGCCGAACAGGGGGTCGACGCCGCAGTAGTCGCTGATGTCGTAGCCGCAGTCGGCCATCGGCGAGGGGTACACCGGCGACAGCCACAGGGCGTCCACCCCGAGCCAGGTCAGGTGGTCCAGCCGGGCCAGCAGGCCCGGGAGGTCGCCGACCCCGTCGCCGTCGCTGTCCATGAACGAGCGCGGGTAGATCTGGTAGATCACCCCGCGCTGCCACCAGGTCGCTTCCCCCATGGGCGGTGCAGCCTAGCAGCCAGCGGGGACAGTTCGGCCCGTGGGCGACCTCCGACCGCTGTCCCGCTCAGAACTGGAAGACCGTCCCCACCGACGGCTGCACGAACGCGTCCGGGAGGGCCTGGGCCAGGCGGTGGGTGGCCTTCCAGCCGGTGCAGTGGCCGGGGACGACCCGTTCGACCCCGAAGGCGGCGAAGGCGGCGATCGACGGCTCGATGATCGGCTCGAACACGGCCCCGGTCAGGTGGAAGCCGCCCACGAACCCGATGATCCGGTCGCGGCCGGTCAGCCGGCGGGCGTTGTCGAGCACGTTGACGGCGCCGGCGTGGGAGCAGCCGGACACCACCACCAGGCCCTTGCCGGCGACGTCGACGATCACGTTCTGGTCGTCGAGGATCAGCGGGTCGGGCTCCCAGCCAGCGCCCGCCCTGGCCTGGTGGATGGGAAAGCCGACCTCGAACTCGGTGACCCGGGGGACCTGGCCGGAGACGAGTGCGCGGCCGTCGAGCAGCAGGGTGGGGCCGCGCTCCTCGACCACCTCCAGGCCCTCGGCCTCCAGGTCGGCCCGGCTCGGCGGGGGGAGGTGGAGCTCGGCCCCGGTCGGGAAGGTGATCTTGCGCTCCCGCCACGCCCCGGGGTGGAGCAGCAGGGGCAGGCGGCGGCGCCCGGTGCGGGCGGCCAGGCCCTCCAGGCCGCCGTGGTGGTCGACGTGGCCGTGGGAGATGACGATGGCCCGCAGCCCGGCCGGGTCGACCTCCATGACGTCGAGGTTGTTGGCCAGGCCCTTCGGGGTCATGCCGCCGTCGTACAGGATCGAGCTGCGGCTGCCGCCGGCGGTGACCGTGACCATGGCCGAGAAGCCGTGCTCGGCCACCAGCTGCTCGCCGTCGGAGAAGTCGTAGGCCAGGGGGAAGCGCCGCACCCCTTCGGCCCCGGCGGCCAGGATGTCGACGTAGTTGTCGACCACCAGGGTGACCTCGACGGTGTCGACCGGTTCCAGCTCGACCATGCGGGGTAGCCTTCCATATCCGCTCGCCCCAAGGGGAGGTCCCGTGCTGCTGGAGAAGGCGATGAAGCGCTTGGAGGAGGCCGAGGCCCTCGATCAGCCGGCCGAGGCCGTGGTCGCCGTGGTGGGCCCGGCCACCCGGCCCCGACTGGTCAAGAACGCGCTCAGCGGCACCTGGCTGGGCCACCGGTTCCACCCGCTGATGGTGCCGCTGCCGATCGGGTTCTGGAGCGGCGCCCTGCTGTTCGACGTGGTCGCCACCAGGCGGGCCAGGTGGGCGGCCGACGTGCTGGTCGCAGCCGGGGTGGCCGCCGCCGTGCCGACGGCGGCGGCCGGGCTGTCGGACTGGGCCGACGCCGAGCCCGAGGGCCGCCGGGTGGGGCTGGTCCACGCCGGCTGCAACACCCTGGCCCTGGTGTGCTACTCGGCGTCGCTGGCGGCCCGCCTGCTGGGGCGGCGCAAGGCCGGGGTCGGGCTCGGGCTGGCCGGGGCGACGGCGATCAGTGTCGGCGGCTACCTCGGCGGCCACCTGTCGTACGTCTTGGGGGTCGGGGTCGAGCGCAGGCGGTTCGCCGGCGGGCCGAAGGAGTGGACGGCGGTGCTGGACGCGGGCGAGCTGGCCGAGGCCACCCCGCGGGTCGTCCGGGCCGGCGACGCCGACGTGCTGCTGTACCGCGAGGGCAGCCGGCTGCATGCGCTGTGGGCCAGCTGCACCCACGAGGGCGGTCCGCTGGCCGAAGGCACCTTCGCCGACGGGTGCGTGACCTGCCCCTGGCACGGCAGCACGTTCCGCCTGGCCGACGGCAAGGTGGTCCGCGGCCCGGCGGCCGCCTCCCAGCCCGTCTACGAGGCCCGGGTCACCGACGGCAAGGTGGAGGTCCGCACCCTCCCCTGAGTCAGCCGCCCTCGGCGTCGGGACGGTCGGCGACCCCGCGCAGGGCGTCGAGCAGGCGGTCCAGCAGCACCCCGCGGAGGCGGGCCTCCAGGGCCATGGAGATGAGGCTGGCCACCACCCCGCCATAGGCCATGGTGGCGGCGATCTCGCCCACCTCCCAGTCCCGGGCCCGGGAGCTGTGCAGGCTGAGGGCGCCGATCGGCCGGCCCCCGGGCAGGGTCAGGGGGGCGGCCAGCACGGCCCGGACGGCGGCCCGGTCGATCAGGTGGCGCAGGTCGGGCCAGCGCCCGTCGGCGGTGACGTCACGGGAGGTGACCGGCAGGTCGCCGGCGAACGAGTCCAGCGCCGGTCCGGCGCCCAGCCGCTCCTGGGCGGTGGCCAGGCCCCGTCCCGGCGGCCCGCTGGCGGCGGCGCAACGCAGCACGTCGTGTTCGTCGGCCAGCATCACCCCGGCGCCCTGGGCCCGCAGCACCATGACGGCCGCGTCGGCCACCCGCTGGAGGGCGGCGGCCAGGCCCTCCCCGGTCAGCCCGTCCGCGCCTTGGAGCAGGAGCCGCAGCTCCCGCGTCACGGACTTCCGGTCGATCGGCACGGGCGACGCCCCTCGCGCGTCCCCGGCCAGGAGACGCGAGCTCGATTGGCCCTGCCGCCTGTGACTTACCTGCCCGGGGACCTGCCAAACCCCGGCGTTGGCGGCCGGCTCAGGCCAGCTGGGCGGCCAGGTCGGCCGGCTCGGTGACCGGCCGCTGGCAGACGAAGTGCTCGCAAACGTACGCGGTGGCGCGGCCCTCCAGGGCCGGCCGGTCGGCCAGCAGCGGCACCTCGGCCTGGGCGGTCGTGTCGTCGGGGGCGGCCGCCGCCAGCACCCGGTTGGGCTGGTAGGCGCCCCACACCCGGGCGAGCAGGGCCCGGGTGTCGTCGGCCCCTGGCCGGCCGACGATGGCCACCTCCCTGACCCTGGCCAGGGCGAAGTCGGCCGCCCCGAGGGCGTGCCCGAACCCGGTCGGGGCCCGGCCGAGCACCCCGAGGACGGGCCGGAGCGCGTCCAGCCCGGCCCGCTCGGCGTCCGGGTCGCCGGTCAGGCGGCCGAGGCGCTGGAGCACCTCGGCGGCCACCGACGAGCCGGCCGGGACGGCGTTGTCGAACAGCTCCCGGGGCCGGACCACCAGCCGCTCGGCGTCGCGGCCGGTCTGGTAGAAGCCGTCGCCGCCGGGGTCGGCGAACAGCTCGACCATGGCCGCGGCCAGCCGCCGGGATTCGCGCAGCCAGCGCAGGTCGAAGGTGGACTCGTACAGGGTCAGGCACGCCTCGGCCATGCAGGCGTAGTCGTCCAGGTAGCCGGGCCCGCCCTTGCGGCCGTCGCGCCAGGAGCGCAGCAGCCGCCCGTCCTCGCCGGCCAGCTCAGCGAGCACGAACCCGGCCGCGGCCAGGGCGGCGTCGGTGTAGCGGGGCTCTTCGAAGGCCCGCCCGGCCTCGGCCAGGGCCGAGACGGCCAGGCCGTTCCAGGCGGCCAGCACCTTGTCGTCGGTCGCCGGATGGACCCGGGCCTCGCGGGCCTCGAACAACCGCGGCAGCGCGGCCGCGACCTCGGCCTCCAGCCCCGCCTCGGCGGGCTGGGGGGTCCAGAGAACGTTGGTGCCCTCCCAGTTGCCCTCGGGGCTGGCTCCCAGGTGCCGGGCCACCGGCTCGCCGGCGATCCCGGCCAGCTCGTCCCATGACCAGACGAAGAAGCGGCCCTCGACCCCCTCGGAGTCGGCGTCCTGGGAGGAGAAGAACCCGCCGTCGCCGTGGCGCAGCTCGCGCAGCAGGTAGTCGGCCGTGCGGGCGGCCACCGCCCGGTAGCGGTCGTCGCCGGTGAGCTGCCAGGCGTGGGTGTAGAGCCGCACCAGCAGGGCGTTGTCGTACAGCATCTTCTCGAAGTGCGGGACCAGCCAGCGCCCGTCGGTCGAGTAGCGGTGGAAGCCGCCGCCGACCTGGTCGAAGATGCCGCCGGCGGCCATCCGGTCAAGGGTCAGCCGGACCATGCCGAGCGCCCCGTCCTCGCCGCGCAGGTGGCAGCGGAGCAGGAACTCGAGCGTCATCGGCTGAGGGAACTTGGGGGCGGCCCCGAACCCGCCCCAGGTGCCGTCGAACGCCCCCCGGAGGCCCTCGAACGCCTGCTGCAGCGTCTCGGGGGCGAGCTGGCCGTCGCCGTCCCCGCCGAGGGTGCCGGCCTGGGCGGCCAGCACCTGGACGACCTGGTCGCCCTGGCGTCGGGCGTCGTCGCGGCGCTTCTCCCAGGCGTCGGCGACGGCGGCCAGTACCCGGCGGAAGCTGGGCATGCCCGGCCGGTCGACCTTCGGGTAGTAGGTGCCGGCGTAGAAGGGGCCGCCCTCGGGGGTCAGGAACACCGTCATCGGCCAGCCGCCGTGGCCGGTCATGGCCTGGACGGCGTCCATGTAGATGCCGTCCAGGTCGGGCCGCTCCTCGCGGTCGACCTTGACGCAGACGAAGTCCCGGTTCATCTGGATGGCCGTCTCGTCGTCCTCGAACGACTCATGGGCCATCACGTGGCACCAGTGGCAGGCGGCGTAGCCGATGGAGAGCAGGATCGGCTTGTCCTCGGCCCGGGCCCGCTCCAGGGCCTCGGGCCCCCACGGGTACCAGTCGACCGGGTTGTGGGCGTGCTGGAGGAGATAGGGGCTGGTCTGGCCAGCCAGTCGGTTGGGGGCGGGCTGCTCGCTCATCGGCTCAGTGTAGGCTCGGACGGCGAACCGGCTGAGCAAGGAGGACGCCGTGGACACCGAGGCGGTGGCGGCCTGGCTGGACGGCTACAGCCAGGCCTGGGGCACCTACGACCGCGAGCAGATCGAGGCGCTGTTCAGCGAGAACGCCGTCTACTTCTACGACCCGTTCAGCGAGCCGGTGCGGGGGCGGGAGGCGATCGTCGCCGACTGGCTGGCGGACCGCGACGAGGCCGGGACCTACGAGGGCAGCTACCGGCCGGTCCTTGTCGCCGGGGACGCGGCGGTGGCCAGGGGCTACAGCCGTTACTACAACACCAACGGCACCATCCGCGACGAGTACGACAACCTCTTCCTGCTCCGCTTCGACGCCGACGGGCGCTGCGCCGAGTACCGCGAGTGGTACATGCAGAAGCCAAAGCCGGAGGACGCCTGAGGCACGGCGATGAGGTCGCTGCTGGCCGACGTGGTCACGCGGGAGCCGCTGGCCGCCGCCGACGGCCGTTCCGGGAGCCTGCTGGAACGGGTCGTCCTGGCCGACGGCCGGGCGCTCGTGGTCAAGCACGTCCGCGACGGGGGCGACTGGATCATGCGGGCCAGCCACGACCACGGCCGGGCGGCCGAGCTGTGGTCGTCGGGCGTGCTGGCCAGGGTGCCGGACGTCATCGACCACGCCGTCGTCGGGGCCGAGCGGGCCGAGGACGGCTGGGTGGTGATCATGCGCGACGTGTCGGCGGCCCTTGTCCCCGACCACGCCCGCCTGTCCCGCGGCGACAGCCGCCGGGTCCTGGAGGCGGCCGCCGCCCTGCACGCCCGCTTCTGGGACGACCCGCCCCTGGAGCTGTGCTCGATGGCCGACCGCTACCGGTTCCTCTCCCCGGCAACGGCCCGGCGGGAGGCGGACGGCGCCGACGAGGTCCCCCGGCTGATCGGGCGCGGCTGGGAGCGGTTCGCCGAGGTCGTCCCGGCCGACGTGGCCGAGCCGGTGCTGGCCGTCCTGGAGCGGCCGGAGCCGTTCGCGGCCGCCCTGTCGGCGTTCGGGTCGACCCTGCTCCAGGGCGACCTCAAGCTCGGCAACCTGGGCCTGACCGCCGACCAGGTGGTGATGCTGGACTGGGGCACCCAGACCGGCTGGGGGCCTCCGGCGGTCGAGGTCGCCTGGTACCTGGCCATCAACTGGAGCCGCGTCGACGCCACCCGCGAGCAGGTGCTGGACGACTTCCGGGCCGCCGAGGGCGACCGCCACGACGAGGACGCCCTGCGCCTGGCCCTGCTGGGCGGCCTGGTCCAGCTCGGCTGGGACAAGGCGCTGCACGCCAGCGGCCACCCCGACCCTGCCATCCGGGCCCGCGAGGCCGCCGACCTGGCCTGGTGGACGGCCCGGGCCAGGGACGCCCTGGCCGTGTGGTCGCCGTCGTGACCGGGGCGGGCCCGCGGGACCGGCGGGCCAAGCGGCTGTTCGCGGCCGCCTACGACGCCGCCGCCAGCGGGTTCGCGCGCAGCGCGGACCGGCTCGTCTACGCCTACCTGGCCCGGCCGCTGGCCCGGGCCCTGGCCGGGACGGCCGGCCCGGTGCTGGACGTGGCCGCCGGGTCGGGCGCCCTTGGGCGGCTGCTGCCGGCGGCGGTGGCCCTCGACCTGTCCGCCGCCCAGCTGCGCCACAACCCGCTCCCGGCCCGCCTCCAGGGCGACGCCGAACGGCTGCCGTTCCGCGACGACGCCTTCGCCGCCGCCGGCTGCGCCTTCGGCATCAACCACTTCCCCGACCCGGGGGCCGCCCTTGCCGAGATGGCCCGGGTCGCCCCCCTGGTCGGGGTGCTCACCTGGACCCGGCCCGAGGCGCCCTACCTTCCCAAGCAGGCCGTGCTGGAGGTGGTGGCCCGCCACGCCGGCAGCGACCGCACCGCCGCCGGCGCCCTCGCCGACGAGCTCAGCGAACGGGTCGGCTCCCCCGGCGCCGTCCGCGCCCTGCTGGACGGCGCCGGCCTGCGGCCCGAGGTGACCGAGGTCGAGGTCGACCTCCCCTGGCCGGGCGTGGCCGCCTTCGTCGACTACCGCCTGGCCACCGTCGGCGTCGCCGGCCTGCTCGAGGACCCGGCCACGGTCCGCCGCGAGGCCATCGCCGCCGTCGCCGCCCTTCCCCCCGACACCCTCCCCTGGACCCCCCGCCTGGTCCTCGGGGTCGGCCGCCGCTAGGGCGCCGGCCTCAGCCCCTGGCGGCGACGATCACCCGGTTGCCGTCGGGGTCGGCGACCTCGGCCATGCGCTCGCCCCACGGCTGGTCGGCCGGCTCGGCCAGCACGCGGACGCCGTGCCCGCGCAGGTGCTCGACGGCGGCGTCGCAGTCGTCGGCGTACACCCAGAGCGTGAAGCGGCGGCCGTCCGGAGCCGGCCCACCGTCGGCCGCGTCCTGGTCGGCGCCGATGCCGAGGTGGGACCGGCCCAGGTCCAGGGCCACATAGCCCGGCTCGCCGTCGGGCGGGAACTGGTAGGTGACCTCGAAGCCGAGCAGGTCCCGGTAGAAGCTGAGCGCCCGGGGCAGGTCCGCGGTGGAGAGGATGGGGAACAGCTCCTGGAACATCCCGCCTCCTCGAAGTGGTCTCAGGACCGGCCGGGGCTGGTGGCGAGTTTCTCGGCCCACTGCTTCCAGGTGCCGGACAGCTCCGGCGCCTGGAGCAGCCGGGGCGCGCCGGCGTGGTCGTCGTGGTAGATGCGCGACACCTCGGCCACGGTGAGGCCGTGCCCGGGCCGGTGGACGACCTCGACCGGGTCGCCGGCGCCGAGCTCGCCCTCGGCCAGGACGCGGAGGTAGGCGCCGGGCCGGCGGGCGGCCGCGAACCGGCGCGGGAACGCCTGGCTGCCCATGCGGATCCCCAGCTTGTAGCAGGGGGTGCGGGGCGCGGTGACCTCGAGCAGGGTGCCGCCGGCCCGCCAGCGCTCGCCGACCACGGCGCCGCTGACGTCGATCCCGCGGACGGTCAGGTTGTCGCCGAAGGTCCCCGGGCCCAGCGCGCGGCCGAGCTCGCCGCCCCACCACTCGTAGTCCTCGGCGGCATAGGCGTACAGCGCCTGGTCGACGCCGCCGTGGACCTCGGGGTTGCCCTGCTCGTCGCCGTCGACGTTGGTCGCCCTGACCCGGACCCGCCCGGGCACCGGGTCCTTCCAGATCGCGGTCCGCACGACCTGGCCGCGCCAGCTGACCTCCCTCGGGGTCCCGACGTTCACCGACTCGACCACTCCCGCCACGCCAGCCTCCAGTCCGTCGCAGCCGTTGGCTAGGATCCAGGCTAGTCCCACACGTCCACCGCGGGAGGTGCCGATGGACCCCGTCGCCGAGCCGATCGACCTGCCGGCGGGATACGGGACGGCGACGACGACCATGGACTGGGCGGCCGTCCGGTCCCGGCTGGAGGAGGCGCCGCGCTACTGGCTGGTCACCACCCGGCGCGACGGCCGCGCCCACGTCGTGCCCGTCGACGGCCTCTGGCTCGACGGCGCCTGGTGGTACGGCGGCAGCCCCGACACCCTCCACCAGCGCAACCTGGAGCACGACCGGCGGGTCGTGGTCCACCTCGAGGACACCATGGCCGCGGTGATCCTGGAGGGGTCGATCGAGAAGGTGCCGCCGTCGCCCGAGCTGACCGAGCGCCTGATGGCCGCCTCCAAGGCCAAGTACGGCTACGCCCCGCCTCCCAACGCCTACTCCGAAGGCGCCTGGGCGCTGCGCCCGGAACGGGCCCGGGCCTGGAGCGCCTTCCCCACCGACGTCACCCGCTTCCGGTTCGGCCGAGCGGGCTAGCGGGTCCGCTGCTGGTCACGGCCTGGACGGCGGCCAGGTCGGCGCGGCAGCCGAGGGCCGCGAACCCGGCGGCGGCCCGCTCCAGGTGGCCGCTCCGGTCCAGGCCGAGCGGGGAGCGCTCGGTCCCGGCCAGCTGGCGGCCCAGCTCGAGGTGGGCCCTGGCCAGCTCGTACGGCATGGCCAGGCGCTCGGCGGCCTGGACGGCCCGCGCCCAGGACCGGGCCGCCTGCCGCGGGCGACCCTCCAGCCGATGCCAGGAGCCCGCGTCGAGCAGGCCACGCGGGCGGGCCATGGGGAAGGCGCGGCCGTAGCGGTGCAGCCGGCGCAGGCCGGCGGTGGCGGTGGCCCGCAGCTCGGCCGGGTCGGCGCCCGGCGGCTCGTCCTGCTCCAGCAGGGCCCGGCAGACCTCGGGAACGCCGGCGTGGGCCTCGATGGTGTAGGGGTGGAACGAGCGCTCCGGGCCGCCCAGGGCGGCGGCGGCGCGGATCGAGCGCCAGGCGTCGGCCGTGCGCCCGCCGGCGAGGCGGAGACGGGCCGCGGCGACGTGGAAGCGGACGGCGTCGATGGTGGGAACCCCGCCGGCCAGCAGCGGCTCGGCCTCCTCCACGATCCCGGTCAGGGCCGGGTCGCCCGGGTCGGTCCGCAGGCGCGACTCGGCCAGGACGAGCAGGCTCCACAGCTGCACCTGCGGGTCGCGGCGGTCGCGGCCGGCGGCCAGCGCCTCGTCGCTCATGGCCGCGGCCTCCTCGAACCGGCCCGTCAGGTACCGGGAGACGCCGCCGAGGAGCAGCAGCTGGTCGACCATCCGGTGCAGCCCGGCCGCTCGCCCCACCTCCAGCGCCCGCGGCAGCCCGGCGTCCAGGGCCGCCCAGTCGCCCACCCCGATCCAGTGCAGGCTGGCCACGACCTGGGTCCAGGTGACGGCCATGGGGTCGGTGGTCCGCCCGGCGGCCGCGGCGGCGGCCCGGACCTGGCGGCGGGCCAGCCGGTGGAGCCCGCCCGCGGTCAGGGAGTTCCCCAGCCCGGCCTGGTTCATCATCATCAGGTCGGCCCGCCCGGCCCGTTCGGACAGGTCCAGCGCCCACAGCGCCATCGGGATCAGCGGCGCCTGGTCCTCCAGCATCCAGCAGGCCTCCTGCAGCTGATAGCAGACCGCGGCCGACTCGGCTGCCCGCTCGCGCCGGTCCCGGTGCCGCTCCACCGGGCTGCCCGGCCGCAGCCGCCGCAGCGGCCACCGCAGGACCTGGCTGCCCAGCATCTCCGACCACCCGAGGGTGGACGTCGGGAGCCGGTTGCCGAGCAGGGCCAGGGCGCGCTCGAAGTGCTCCCGGGCCGGGCCCATCTCGCCGAGCTCCATGTGGGCCGCGGCCAGCAGGCGGTGCCAGTGGGCCCGGAGCGGCGCCGGGACCTCGCCGCGCCGGAGGGCGGCGGCGAAGACCGCCTGGGCCTCCCGGAACCAGCCCTTGCGCCGGTACTGCTGCCAGAGCCGCTCCAGGTGGCGGTCGAGCTCCGCCGGGTCGGCGTTGGTCACCAGCCAGTCGGTGGCGGCCCGGAGGTTCTCGACGTCGGCGTCCAGGTCGACCGCGGCGGCCGGCGGCCGGTCCGGGTCGGGGAGCAGGCCGGAGAACCAGGCGGCGTGGCGCCGCCGGACCTCGTGCTCGTCGGCCGGGTCGGCGGCCAGGCGCTGGGCGGCGTCCTGGCGGAGCAGCTCGTGCATGCCGTAGCGACCGTCCTCCTCCGCCTCGACCAGGGAGTGGTCGACCAGGCCGGCCAGCAGGGGCAGCCCGGCGCCGGCCACGGCGGCGGCCGCGTCCAGGTCGAAGCCGCCTCGCAGCACCGAGAGGCGGGCCAGGGCCTGGCGCTCGCTGGCGCCGAGCAGCTCCCAGGACCAGTCGATCACCGACCGGATGCTGCGGTGGCGCGGCTCCACGTCGGGGGCGGTCGTCTCCAGCAGCTCGCCGCCGGCGGCCAGGCGGTCGGCGATGGCCGCGGGCGAGGCCGAGCGCACCCAGCGGGAGGCCAGCTCGATGGCGAGGGGCACCCCGGCGACCAGCCGGCAGACCCGCGCGACCCCGGCCAGGTCGGCGGCCGGCCGGAACCCGGACCGCAGCAGCCGGGCCCGCTCCTCGAACAGCTGGACGGCGGCGTAGCCGGCCGCGTCCGCCTCGGCCCCGGCCGGCGGGTAGGGGAGGCCGGACACCTCGACCAGCCACTCGGCCCCGAGCCCCAGCCGCCGCCGCGACGTGCCCAGCATCTGCACCCCGGGGGCCCGGGTGAGCAGCTCGGCCAGCACCCCGGCGGCGTCGCGGAGCTGCTCGAGGTTGTCGAGGATCAGCAGCAGCTCCTGGCCGGCCAGGTGGTCGGCGAGCAGCTCCGCCGGGTCGCGGGGGACGGCCAGGGACACGCCCAGCGCGGCGGCCAGGTTGGTCACCACCAGGTCGGCCGCCTCCTCCGGCCGCGCCGGGCTGGTCCCGACGAACGACACCGTCAGCACCCCGTCGCGGTAGCGCCCCCGCCGGGTCGCGCCGGCCTCCAGGGCCAGCCGGGTCTTGCCGATGCCACCCGGCCCGACCAGGGTCACCAGCCGGCAGGCGGGGTCGTCGAGCAGGGCATGCAGCCGGGCCAGGTCTTCCTCCCGCCCGATCAGCGAGGTCAGCGGCCGCGGCGCCGCGGCCGCCCCGGCCGCGGCCGCTCCGGCCCCGGCCGGGGCCGGGCCCAGGTCGGCGAACCCGCCCGCCTGGGCGATCTGGTCGCGCAGGGCGACGGCGGCCGCCGACGGCTCCTCGCCCAGCTCCTCGCGGAGCAGATAGCGGCAGGTCTCGAACTGGGCCAGGGCGGCGCCGCGCTGGCCACCGGTGGCCAGGAACCACATCAGCGCCCGGTGCGCCTCCTCGTGCAGCGGCTCCAGCTCCAGCATGCGGCGGGCGACCTCGACCCCGGCGGCGGTGTCGCGGCGCTCGCGGGCGTCCTCGACGGCCCGCTCCAGCAGCGCCAGCTGGTCGGCCCGGGCGGCGGCCCGCCGGCCGAGCACCCACTCGTCGAACAGCTCGGCCCCCTGGACCTCGAAGCCGGCCAGGAGCTCCCCGCGGCAGAGCCGGGCCCCGGCCAGCAGCTCCTCTCCCTCCGGCCGGACCGCGGCCAGCCGCGCCACCTCGACCGCGTCGACCCAGACCGGCCGGGCCGGGTCGAGGGCGACCGACTGCCTGGTCACCAGCAGCTGCTCCGGCAGCGCCCGGCGCAGCTTGGTCAGGGCCAGTCGCAGGTTGGCCCGGGCGGTCTCCTCGGGAAGGTCGCTCCAGAGCAGGCCGGCCAGGGCCGAGCGCGACCGCGCCGTCCCGGTCACCGCCAGGTGGACGAGCAGCGCTGTCGCCTTGGCCGACGCCAGCCCGGCCACCGGGCGCCCGTCCACGGCCAGCTCGGTCGCCCCGAGCACACGGACGCGAAGCCTCTGCTCCATCGTCGCCCCTGCCATCTCCTCTCCGCACCTTATCGGAACAGCGGCGCGAACACGACGGACAAACGGTCGGGAAACGCCGGCCGGCTAGGGTCCGGCCAGATAACCGACTCCGGGAGGAGCCCATCGTGGACGTCATCGCCTGCCCCGACCCGACCTGCCAGGCCCCGGCCTGGGTGTACGACCGCTGGACCTGGCCGTCCACCGACGGCCCGGTCGAGCACGTCAAGACCGGCTGCGAGGCCGACCACCACTTCACCCCGATGGCCGCCTCGCTGGTCCCGTTCCGCGGCCCCACCCCGGTCACCACCCGGCGCCCGGCGGAGGTCGTCCGATGACCGCCGCGCCCGTGGCCAGCCCCCGCAGCTGGGCCGGCGAGCCGCTCGAAGGCCACGACCCGGTCTCGCTCCCCCGCTTCCTCCTCGAGCACGCCCGGGACCTTGGCGACAAGCCGGCCCTGGTCGACGGCCCGACCGGCCGGACCCTGTCCTACCGGCAGCTGGCCGCCGGGGTCGAGCGGGTCGCGGCCGGCCTGGCCGCGCGCGGCTTCGGCCACGGCGACGTGCTCGCCGTCTCCAGCCCCAACCTGCCCGAGTACGCCCTGGCGGTCTACGGGGCGATGGCCGCCGGCGGCGCCGTCACCGGCGCCAACCCCCTGCTGACCGCCGACGAGCTGGCCGGCCAGCTGGCCGACTCGGGCGCCAGCGTGCTCGTGACCGTGCCGCCGTTCCTCCAGACGGCCAGGGAGGCCGCGGCCAGGGCCGGGGTCCGGGAGCTGATGGTCTTCGGCGAGGCCGACGGCGCCACCCCGTTCGCCAGCCTGCTCGGCACCGGCGAGCCGCCACCGGCGGTGGCGATCGACCCCATCCGCGACCTGGCCGTACTCCCCTACTCCAGCGGCACCACCGGGCTGCCCAAGGGGGTCGAGCTGACCCATGCCAACCTGGTCGCCAACGTCCGCCAGACCCAGGCCGCGCTCGGGTTCACCCCCGACGACGTGGTCGTCGCGGTGGCGCCGTTCTTCCACGCCATCGGCCTCAACCTGATCCTTCCCTGCAGCCTGCGGGCGGGGGCGACGGTGGTCACCATGTCCCGGTTCGACTTCGCCGGCTTCCTCGAGATCGTCCAGGGGCACCGCGCGACCTGCACGGTGGTGGTCCCGCCGGTCGTCCTCGCCCTGGCCAGCCATCCGCTGGTCGACCGCTACGACCTTTCGTCGCTCCGGTTCCTCGGTTGCGGGGGCGCCCCCCTCGGCGCCGACGTGGAGCAGCGCTGCGCCGAGCGGCTCGGCTGCCTGGTCGCGCAGGGGTTCGGCATGACCGAGGGGTCGGCGACGTTCGCCATCGCCCCGCTGGAGGCGCCGCGGCCCGGGTCGGTCGGCCGGCTCCTGCCCGGCACCGAGGGCCGGATCGTCGACCCCGAGCACGGCACCGACCTCGGTCCCGGCCGCACCGGGGAGCTGTGGCTGCGCGGTCCCCAGGTCATGCGCGGCTACCGCCACAACGCGGAGGCGACGGCGGCGACCGTCGACGGCGACGGCTGGCTGCACACCGGCGACCTCTGCTACGTCGACGCCGACGGCTACCTGTTCGTGGTCGACCGGCTCAAGGAGCTGATCAAGTACAAGGGCTACCAGGTGCCCCCGGCCGAGCTGGAGCACCTGCTGACCGCCCACCCGGCCGTCGCCGACGCCGCCGTGGTGCCCCGCCCCGACCCCCAGGCCGGCGAGGTCCCGGTCGCCCACATCGCCCTCCGGGGCGAGGCGACCGCCGAGGAGCTGCTGGCCTGGGTGGCCGAGCGGGTCGCCCCCTACAAGCGCCTGCGGGCCGTCCGCTTCACCGACCAGGTCCCGCGCTCCCCGTCGGGCAAGCTGCTGCGCCGCGTCCTGGTCGAAACCGAGCGGGCCGCGGCCGCCGGCAACTAGCCGCGCCGGCGGCCGGCCCAGGCGAGCAGGCTTTCGGCGTCGCGGGTGTTGACCACCTGCTCGGGGGTGACCCCGCAGGCGAAGGCCCGCTCGCAGCCGCCGAGCTGCCAGTCGAGCTGGCCGGGGGCGTGGGCGTCGGTGTCGATGGCGAAGCCGCAGCCGGCCTCCACGGCCAGCCGGAGCAGGCGCTTGGGCGGGTCCTGGCGCTCGGGCCGGGAGTTGACCTCGACGGCGACCCCGTGCTCGGCGCAGGCGGCGAACACCGCCTCGGGGTCGAACTCGCTCTCGGGGCGGCCCCGGCCGGCCACGATGCGGCCGGTGCAGTGGCCGAGGACGTCGGTGTGGGGGTTGGCCACGGCGGCGACCATCCGCCGGGTCATCTCCGGGCCGGGCATGCGCAGCTTGGAGTGGACGCTGGCCACGACCACGTCGAGCCGGGCCAGCAGCTCGTCGGTCTGGTCGAGGGTGCCGTCCTCGAGGATGTCGACCTCGATCCCGGTGAGGATGCGGAAGGGGGCCAGCTCCTGGTTGAGCCGGGCGACCTCGTCGAGCTGGGCCCGCAGCCGCTCCGGGCTGAGGCCGTTGGCGACCGTCAGCCGCGGTGAGTGGTCGGTCAGGACCAGGTACTCGTGGCCGAGGTCGCGGGCCGCGGTGGCCATCTCCCCGATCGGGCTGCCCCCGTCGGACCAGGTGGAGTGGGAGTGGCAGTCGCCCCGGAGGGCGGCCCGGAGGGCGGCCGCGCCCTCGGCCACCGGCTGGCCCTCGATCGCCTCCAGGCGGCGCAGGTACACCGGGACCTCGCCGGCCAGGGCCTCGCGGATGGCCCGCTCGGTGACCTCGCCGATGCCGGGCAGGTCGCGGAGACCGGGCCCGGGCGCGGCGGCCAGCCGGGCCAGCTCGTCCGGGTCGGTGGCGTCCACGGTGGCCGCGGCCCGCCGGAAGGCGCGGACCTTGTAGGTCGGCTCGCGGCCCCGCTCGAGCAGGAAGGCGATGCGGCGCAGGGCGGCCGCCGGGGCGAGGGGCGGGTCGGTCATGGTCCAATGCTGGACCCGATCCGACCGAGCGACCAAGCGGAGGCGCAGCACGCGATGGGCAGGCAGATCCTCAGCCCGACGGCCAGCGGCACCGCCACCGAGCTCAGGCTGTCGACCGTCTGGGAGGGCCACGGCGGGATCGGCGGCCTCTTCGAGCGCACCTTCGCCCCGAGGGGCCTGCGCCGCATCCACGGCGAGCTGCTCGACAACCTGACCCGGCGGCTGGGGGCCGAGCCGAGCCCCTGAGCGGCTTGTAACGATCCGTCCTCGAACCCCCAACGATCCCCGTTGGTGGTTGTCGAACGCGTGTCCATCTAGTAGGAAAGGAACACGCTCGGTGGTCGGCGCGCTTCAGGTTGGGGGGACGGCGAGCCGAGGGATGTGTCCGAGTGTGCCACTCAGGGAAGGATCTGAATCGATGAATGTACCGCGGGTTCGGTTGCCAAGCTGGAAGCGCCCCGCTGGGCTGTCCGGCTGGCAGCGCCTTGCCGCGGTCGTCGTCCTGGCCGTGGTGCTGCTGGCCGCCATGAGCGTGGCCGCCACCGCCCGGGTGAGCGCCTCGTCGGGCCGGGTCCTGACCGGCGTCACCGTCGGCGGGGTCGACGTCGGCGGCATGACCCGCGACGAGGCCGTCGCCGCCGTCAAGGCGACCACCGAGCCGAAGCTGCGCCGGGGCGTGTTCGTGGTCGGCGGCGACAAGCGCTGGCCGGTCACGCCGGCCGGGCTCGGGCACGCCGCCGGGGTCGAGCAGGCGGTCGACAAGGCCCTCAGCGGGCCGGAGCTCACCTGGTACGCGGACTTCTGGCACCGGCTGACCAGCAAGCCGGTGACCCACTCGGTCGACGTCGCCCTGGCCACCGACGACGCCAAGGTGGCCGGGTTCGTGCGCGCCCTGGCCCCCAAGCTGGCCGTGGCGCCCACCAACGCCTCGATCAAGCTGGTCGACGGCAAGGTCGTCAAGCAGAAGGCGAAGAACGGCCGGGTCCTCGATATCAAGGCCAGCACCCGCGCCCTGGCCAAGGGCCTGCGCGGCGACGCCGGCAAGGTCAAGCTGGTCACCAGGCCGGTCGCCCCCAAGGTCACCAACGACAAGCTCGGCAAGACCATCGAGATCAACCTGTCCACCAACCGGCTGACCTTCTACGACGGCCTCAAGGTGCGCAAGGTCTACCCGGTGGCCACCGGCCAGCCCAGCTTCCCCACCCCGCAGGGGACCTGGGAGGTCGTGTACAAGCGGGTCAACCCGACCTGGACCAACCCGGCCCCCGACGGCTGGGGGGCCGACATGCCCAAGTCGATCCCGCCCGGCCCGGGCAACCCGCTCGGCACCAGGGCGATGTCGCTGAACGCCTCCGGGATCCTGATCCACGGCACCTACGCCAGCTACTCGATCGGCAGCTACGCCTCCCACGGCTGCATCCGCATGCACCTGTCGGACGTCGAGGCCCTCTACCCGCAGGTGCCCATGGGCACCCCGGTCCTCATCCACCGCTAGCCGACGACCGGCGGAGCCGGTCGGAATCTCATTGGTCGTCGGCCGCAGGCCGACTCCGCGCCGTCATCCGGTCAGGTAGCGCTCGGGCACGGCGGGGACGGCGCGGACGTCGGTCCAGCCGCCCTCCAGGTCGAACAGGTAGGCGGGGAGCAGGTAGGCGACCTGGGCCGGCCGGTCCTCGGTGGCCACGGCGGGGGCGAGCAGGAGGCCGAGGCGGACCCCGGTGACGGTCGCGACCCGTGCCGGCAGGCTCGTGCAGGGGACCTTGCCGCCCGCCGGGCACGGGTCGAGCTCCACGGCCGGCGCCTCGGCCCGGGCGATCGGGCCGAACGGACCGGACTTCTTGAGCTGCTCGAAGCCCTGCTCGACGCCGATCAGCGGGTAGGTGTCGGCCGGGGCCGGGGTGGCCAGCCAGCCCGAGGCGTGCTGGACGACGCCCTTGGCGCCGACGTCGATCCTCCAGGCGAACCCGGAGGTCGGCTGGCCGCCCACCGCCGGGGCGATGGTGACGGTGCGGGTGGCGAAGCCGCGGGTGACCTTCACCTCGGCCCCGTCCAGGTCGAGCCCGGCCCTGATGGCCAGGTCGCGGGCGACCCGCTCGGCCTCGGCCCGGGTGGGCAGGTCGCGGGGCGGGAACGGCCTGGCCGGGGCCACGGGCGGGCTGGCGACGGGGGCGTCGGGGTCGAGGCACTGGACGCCGGCGCCGGGACGGTAGGGACCGCCGCCGGACCTGAGCGGGCAGGGGCTCAGGAGCCCCGCACCGTAGGTCCAGGGCGCCCCGGCCAGCTTGTGGACGACCAGGGCACGGCGGCCGTCCCGCAGCGTCCAGCCGTTCGCCTCCTCCCGGGGCTGACCGCCAAGCCCGAGGGCGGCGGCCAGGGCGGCGACCCGGCCCGCGTCGGCCGTGTCCCCCAGCGTCCAGGCCCGCCCCTCCTCGGGCAGGCTCGGAAGGGGACCTCCCAGCCGGTAGGTCACCCGCGGCCAGGGCCCGGCGACGGCGCCGGACCCGGAGGCCCGGCCCGGCTCGGTGCCGCCCGGGGCCGGGGCCGGCTCGATGGCCGTGCCGGCGCCGTCCGTGCCCGCGGTGGCCGGGCCGGCGGTGCCGAGGTCGAGGGCGGGGAGGACGGCCGGCGACCGGTCGCGGCCGCCCCGGGCGGCCAGCACCCCGCCGGCCACCAGCGCGACCGTGACCACCGCGGCCACCACGTAGGCCACGACCCGCCTGCCCACCGTGCACCACCACCCTGTCCGGTCCGGGGAACGTCACCATGTTGGACGCACCCGGTTCCCGGCCGGTTCCCGCAACGGCTTGGAGCCGGACTTCGGCCGACGATCGACAGACTCCGACCGGCCCGGCCGGGCCGGTCGGCTAGGTGTAAGGCTCGGGGAGGTTGGTGCAGCGGGTGATGGGTGGACGACCGCTGAGTGCGCTGTGGGGCCGGTGGTGGTTATACCAGTGCAGCCAGGGTGAGAAGGCGGCCCGGCGGGCCGCTTCGCTGGGATAGAGCCGTCGATAGGCCCAGCCCTCGACCAGGGTGCGGTTGAACCGCTCGACCTTGCCGTTGGTCTGGGGCCGAGAGGGTCGGGTGCGGGTGGCGGTGATCCCTAGCTGCTGGCAGGTCTGGCGCCACCGGTGGCTGCGGTAGCAGCTGCCGTTGTCGGTTAGCACCCGCTGGGTGACAACGCCATGGTCGGCGAACCAGGCCTGGGCTCGCTGCAGGAACCCGACCGCAGTCTGGCTGGTCTCATCGGGGTGGATCTCGGCATAGGCCAGCCGGGAGTGGTCATCGACCGCGGCGTGGATGAACCCATGACCGATCAGCGGGTTGCGATGCCGGCTGTGGTGGCCGCTGGAGCGGTCGGCCTGGCGGTTGCGGCCACCGACAGCGCGGCCCAGGAACCGATGGCCACCTCCGACCGGGATGCTGCCCAACTTCTTGACATCGATGTGGACCAGGTCGCCGGGATGGGGGTGCTCATAGCGACGGATGGGCTGGCCGGTGGCCCGGTCCAGATGGGCCAGGCGACTGATGCGGCAGCGGACCAACACGGCATGCACCGTCGAGGGAGCCAACCCGACCCGAGCGGCGATCTGGACCGGCCCGAGCCGCTGGGTCCAGCGCAGGTGCACGATCTGGCGCACCACCGGCGCGGGGTGCGCC
>DASUPQ010000255.1 GCA_036280995.1 Actinomycetota bacterium
GAACGGGACGGGCCCGTGGCGGTAGGGTGATCGGGACGACCAACGGAGCAACGAGGTGAGCATCGCGTGAGCGACGAGGCACCGGCCGTCGTGGGGATCGCCGCGCTGGCCGTGGACTGCGCCGAGCCGGCGGCGCTGGCCGGCTGGTGGCGCCGCCTGCTCGGCGGCTCGGTCGAGGTCGACGACGACGGCGCCACCCTGCACACCCCGGGCGGGCTGGCCATCGACTTCTTCCGGGTGCCGGAGGCCAAGACGGTCAAGAACCGGCTGCACCTGGACCTGCGCAGCACCGACCTGGCCGCGGCGACCGAGCAGGCGGTCGCCCTCGGCGCGACCCGGGCCGACGACGTCTACGACGGCGGCGGCTGGCAGGTCCTGCGCGACCCCGAGGGCAACGAGTTCTGCCTGCTCCGCCCCCGGTCCTGAGCTCCGGGCGGTCCCATGGCACCGGCCACGCTGCGCATCCGGCTCCTCGGCGAGCTCGACCTGCGCCTCGGCGAGGAGCCGCTGCCGCTGCTCGGCTCGGCCCGGGCCGAGTCGCTGCTCGCCTACCTGCTGCTCCACCGCGATACGCCCCAGCCCCGCCAGCGCCTGGCCTTCCTCCTGTGGCCCGACTCGAGCGAGTCCTAGGCCCGGACCAACTTGCGCCACGTGCTGCACGTCCTGCGGCGGACCCTGCCCGACGCCGACCGGTTCCTCGAGGTGACCCCGCGGGCGTTGCGCTGGCCGGAGGACGCCCCCTGGTGGTTGGACGTTGCCGCCTTCGAGGAGGCGGTCGCCCTGGCCGGGCGGGGGCCGGACGGCGCGGGTGAGCTGCCGGCCCTGCGGGAGGCGGCCGGGCTGTACCGGGGCGACCTGCTCGAGAGCGGCTACGACGAGTGGCTGCTGGAGCCGCGCGAGCGGCTGCGCCGGGACCACCTCCGGGCCCTGGAGCGGCTGGTCGAGCTGCTGGAGGCGCGGGAGGAGCCGGCCGAGGCGATCGGGTTCGCGGAGCGGCTGCTGCGGGCCGACCCGCTGCGCGAGGCCACCTACCGGTCCCTGATGCGGCTCCACGACGCCCGCGGCGACCGGGCCAGGGCGCTCCGGGCCTATCACGGCTCTTCACAGTTGAGGGTGTAGTCGCTGGTTGGATGGTGGCTGGCGCGTCGGTCCCGGGGTAGGCGTCGAGGTCTTCCGAGGATGGAGGTTCCTACGCCGGCCATCTGGAAGACCTCGACGTGCCTGACGCTACCTTCGGCTGCCCTGACCTGACCACGTTCTGCCGCCTGGATGAGCTCGGCCTGGTCGTGGTCGGCCAGCGTCCGGAGCCCGATCGCGCGGTCCTGGCGTGCCGGGTCCTGGAGGCCGATGACGGCACCGAGGGCTGGTGCCGACGCTGCGGGTGTGCAGGAAGACCCCGGGACACCGTCACGCGGGAGCTGGCGCACGAGCCGCTGGGCTGGCGACCGACCACCCTGCTGGTGACGATCCGCCGGTACCGGTGCACCGGGTGTGAGCATGTGTGGCGCCAGGACACCAGCCGCGCGGCCGAGCCGCGGGCCAGGCTGTCGCGTCGTGGACTGGCCTGGGCGCTGGAGGCGATCGTGTGTCAGCACTTGAGCATCGCTCGCGTCGCCCAAGGGCTTGGCGTCGCGTGGAACACCGCCAACGACGCGATCCTGGCCGAGGGCCGACGGGTGCTGATCAACGATCCCGGCCGGTTGAACGGTGTGAAGGTCATCGGGGTCGATGAGCACGTGTGGCGCCACACCCGTCGCGGGGACAAGTACGTCACCGTGATCATCGACCTCACGCCGGTGCGCGCCGGTACGGGTCCAGCGAGGCTGCTGGACATGATCCCGGGCCGCTCCAAGGCCGCGTTCAAGGCCTGGCTTACCCAGCGCCCCCAGGCGTGGCGCGAGGCCGTGGAGGTCGTCGCGATGGACGGGTTCACCGGCTTCAAGACCGCCGCCGCTGAGGAGATCCCCGCCGCGGGCGCGGTGATGGACCCCTTCCACATGGTGCGCCTGGCCGGCGACGCCCTCAACGACTGCCGCCGCCGCGTTCAGCAGACCACCCGCGGCCGCCGCGGCCGTAAGAACGACCCGCTCTACCGTGCCCGGCGAACCCTGCACACCGGTG
This sequence comes from Actinomycetota bacterium, assembly GCA_036280995.1. Lineage (NCBI taxonomy): Bacteria > Bacillati > Actinomycetota > Actinomycetota bacterium. Next base: position 2,122 of record DASUPQ010000255.1, read on the forward strand.
CCGACCTGCTCACCGACAAGCAGGCCGCCCGACTCACGGCCCTGTTCGCCATCGATGAGCACGTCGAGGTCGAGGCCACCTGGGGCATCTACCAGCGGATGATCGCCGCCTACCGGCACCCCGACCCAGCCGCGGGCCGCGAGCTGATGGTCAAGCTGATCGAGTCGCTCAGCGCCGGCGTCCCCAGGCCGCTGGTCGAGATCGCCAAGCTCGGCCGCACCCTGAGCAAGCGAGCCGCTGACGTACTGGCCTACTTCGACCGGCCCGGCACCAGCAACGGTCCAACCGAAGCGATCAACGGCCGCCTGGAGCACCTGCGCGGCTCCGCCCTCGGCTTC
>DASUPQ010000256.1 GCA_036280995.1 Actinomycetota bacterium
GTGGTCCGGCTCGTAAGTTCGTGCGGGGTCCTGGCGCACGTCAGGCCTGCGTTCCTGCCTCGTCCGGCTGAAACAGCCAGCAGGCGCGATCCCTAGCTTGTCGGGACGTGGTCGTCGGCCTCGCTGGTGCCACCGAAGCCAGCTGCCGACCTGGGGCGGAGCGATACTCGCCGCGCAGGTTGCCCCGCTCATAGGATAGCGGCGGCATGAATGCACTCTCGGCATCGGGACTTGCCGACCTCGCCGGCACCACGCAGGCCGAGGTCGATCGGCTGGTCGAGTTCGGCATCCTGGTGGCCCGGCCCGGCCCCGTTCCTCGCCAGCGATGTGCAGAAGGTCCGCCTGGCCGAGGCCTGCGAGCAGGCCGGGCTGCCCATGGACGGGATCGCGTCGGCGATTCGGGCAGGCCGACTGTCGTTCGCCTTCCTGGAGGCCTCTCCCTACCAGCGGTGGGCGCTGCGCTCGGCGCGGACCTATCGACAGGTAAGCCAGGAGACCGGGGTGCCCCTCGATCAGCTCCGCAGCGCCCTTGAGTCGATGGGGTTCGCCCGGGTGGGGCCCGACGAGCCGATCAGGGAGGACGAGCTGGCGGTGGTGCCGCTGCTGCAGCTGGGCCTGTCCAGTGGGGTCGTGGACCTGGCCTGGCTGGCCCGGCTCGGCCGCGGCTACGCCGACGGCCTGCGGCTGGCTGCCAACGTCGAGCACGAGGTCTACCGGGCGCGGTTCAAGGAGCCGGTGCTGGCCTCCGGCGCCGACCAGCGCACGGCGATGGAGCTGGCCTCCCAGCTGGCCGGCGACTTCCTGCCGCTGGTGGACCAGGCGCTCATGGGCATCTACCGCCGCCAGCAGGAGCTGGTGTGGACCGAGGACATGGTCGAGGACATCGAGACCGAGCTGGAACGGGCCGGCGTGCTGCGGCGGCCGGAGCGGGTCCCGGCGATGTCGTTCCTAGACCTGGTGGGCTACACGCGGTTGACCGAGGAGCGCGGCGATGCGGCCGCCGCCGAGCTGGCCGAGTCCCTGGCGGTGCTGGTCCGCCCGCGAGCACGGCGGCGTGCCCGCCAAGTGGCTGGGCGACGGGGTGATGTTCCACTTCCGGGAGCCGGCGGGGGCGGTGCTGGCGGCGCTGGGGATGGTGGAGGAGCTGCCGGCGGCTGGGCTGCCACCCGCGCATGTGGGGGTGGCCGCCGGGCCGGTGGTGGCCCAGGGCGGCGACTACTTCGGCCGCACCGTCAACCTGGCCGCCCGGATCGCCGCCTATGCCAGCGCCAGTCGGGTCCTGGTGAGCGAGCCCGTGGTCCAGCGGGCGCCGCCCCAGGGGGTGACCTTCGTCGAGCTGGGGCTGGTGCAGCTTGCGGGCATCGCCCATCCCGTGCGGCTGCTGGAGGCCCGCCGGGCGTAACGGCTGAGGCCTCCGCTTCGTCTCGGCCAGGCCCCGCCGAATGCAGCAGGCCGAGCAGGGCCAGCCGCGACCGGCGACCACGCACGAACCTATGATCCGAACCACTTAGGAGCGGCTGAAGCGACGGATCGACAAGGGCGCGAAGATCGCGATGATCAGGACCGTCCACAGCAGCGTGTAGGCGACCGGGTGCTGCAGGGACCAGGCGGTTGGCTCGGCGGCGACGGCCGGGAGGTTGCCGAACAGCTCCCGGGATGCCTGGGTCACCGCCGAGATCGGGTTCCACTGCGCGAAGATGCGCAGCGGCGCCACCAGGTTCTCGGCGGGGACGAAGGCGTTGGAGATGAAGGTCAAGGGAAAGATCACCATGGTCGCGGCGTTGTTGACCACCTCGACGCTGGGGACGACCAAACCCACGTAGGCCATGATCCAGGAGAACGCGTAGGCGAAGGCCAGCAGCAGGGCGAAGGCCAGCACGGCGTCACCCAGCCCACCGTTGATCCGCCAGCCGACGGCCAGGCCGGCCACGGCCATCACGGTCAGGGACAGCAGGTTGTAGATCACGTCGGTGACGGTCCGACCCACGATGACGGCTGACCGGGACATGGGCAGCGAGCGGAACCGGTCGATGATCCCCTTCTGCAGGTCCTCTGCCAGTCCGGCGCCGGTGAAG
>DASUPQ010000257.1 GCA_036280995.1 Actinomycetota bacterium
GTCGTGGGCACCCACACGGCTTCGGCACCGACACGGCCGGCGGTGCTCCGGGAAGTATCCGGCCCCTCCGCGTGTACCACACGAACCAGGCCGAGGATCCTCCAATCCATGCTTCCCTGGCCATCCGCATAGCGGTCTGAACCTGCGAGGAGCCCGCCGACTCGGGCGGCCCACACGAGGCCGTGGTGCGGAGCCAGGACCTGCCGGGCCCGGAAGGGTATCCATCTCTTGCCCAGCTTGATGGAACCGCTCATCCGAAAGCGCGCCGACCGGGCCAGGGGCGCACCGGGCGCGATCGACGCGGTCAGAACGCGGCGGACCGGCTCCGGCAGGCCCTCCACCTCCTGCTCCGAGAAGGAACCCGGAGCAGGAGGATCCGCCAACCTGGTCTCGAAGTCTCTGTAATGAGTCGGGGGCGTAAGCGCTGCTGGCCCGGTGTGTGCCACTCGGCTCATTGGTGCACCCTCCCCAGGTGATTGGTGTTTGGGGGAGGGAGTGCGGGAGGTTCTCGTCTGAACCCTCGGTGCCCGTCGGTCGACCGCCCAGCCGGCTTGTCCTGTGAGGACCAGCATGAGATCTGCGGCGACCGGCGGGCCGGGGCACCAGGACCGGCGCTAGGGATAGGCGGGTCGGACCGCCACGCAATGAGCATCCGGCACGGCGCCCCGGCACCGACGGTGCCCGCATCCTCCCAGCAAGGAGCAGAGTTGTGCAGCAGCAACCGTTGTTCGCCGGTGTGGATTGGGCGACCAAGACCCACGCGGTGTGTATCGTCGCCGCTGACGGCGCCATCCGGGCCCGGTTCCAGGTCCCCAACACCGGCAAGACCTTCACCGGCCTGGTCAAGCGGCTGGGCAAGCTGCAGATCGCCGGCGTGGCCATCGAGCGTGGCGACGGCCCCCTGGTGGAGGCCATGCTGGAGGCCGGACTGCGCGTGGTGGTGATCACGCCCCGGCAGGTCAAGGCCTTGCGGACCCGCTACGGCGCGGCTGGGGCCAAGAGCGACCCAGGGGATGCCTACGTGCTGGCCGACTGCCTGCGCACCGACGGGCACCGGCTGGCTGCCCTGACCCCAGACTCTGAGCAGACCAAGATCCTGCGTGCCCTTTCGCGAACCCGCAAGGACCTGGTCAAGGCCCGGGTCGCGCTGGTCAACCAGCTCACCGCGCAGCTGGACCGCTGCTTCCCAGGCGCCGTCGGCCTGTTCGCCCGGCTGGACTCGGCGGTGGCCGTGGCCTTCCTGCGCCGCTACCCCACCTGGCACGCCGCTCAGCAGCTCACCGAGGCCAGGCTGGACGCCTTCCTGCGCCGCATCGCCTACAGCGGCCGCCGACCCGTGGGCGAACTGCTGGCCAGGCTGCACCAGGCCCCCGCCGCCGGGATCACCCTGACCGAGGCCAACGGCCGGGCGGTGTGCGTCCACGCCCTGCTGGAGGCCATCCAGACCCTGTCGAGGCAGGAAAAGGAGCTTACCGGTGAGCTGACCGAGCGCCTGGAGGCCCACGCTGACGCGGTCGTGTTCACCAGCCTGCCCAGGGCCGGCCGCGGTGTCCGAGCGGCCGCGCTGCTCAGCGAGATCGGCGACGTGCGCCAGCGGTTCCCTGACGAAGAGGCCCTGGCCGCCCTGAGTGGGGTGGCTCCCGTCACTCGTGCCTCTGGCACCCACCACAGCGTGGGGTTCCGCTGGGCCTGCGATAAGCAGCTGCGGGCGGCCCTGATCGACTTCGCCGACGACTCCCGCCATGCCTCGCCGTGGGCGGCCAAGGTCTACGCCGACGCCCTGGCCCGCACCCGCCGCCATCCCCACGCCGTGCGCATCCTGGCCCGCGCCTGGGTCCGGGTGATCTGGCGCATCTGGCAAGACCGCGCCCCCTATGACCCCACCAAGCACCGAGGGGCGGTGATGCTCCAGACCACCTGAGGTTGACCTAGGGAATCTCATGTGACCTTCTCCTCGTCCGTGGGCAGCTCCAGCAGGTGGCCCATGCGCTCGCGCTTGGTCGTCAGGTAGCGCAGGTTCTCAGGGTTGGGGCGGGTCTGGAGGGGAACCCGCTCGACGATCTGGAGGCCGAAGCCGTCCAGGCCGCCGTACTTGGCCGGGTTGTTGGTGAGCAGGCGCATGGTGGTGATGCCCAGGTCGACGAGGATCTGGGCCCCCGTACCGTACTTGCGGGTGTCGACCGGTAAACCGAGGTCGAGGTTGGCGTCGACGGTGTCGCGACCCTGGTCCTGAAGCGTGTAGGCCCGCAGCTTGTGGGCCAG
>DASUPQ010000258.1 GCA_036280995.1 Actinomycetota bacterium
GAGCTGGCCTCGGTGGACGACCGGGGTGGCCGCGCGGGCCGGGGCCGCTCCCCGGTGGCGGCCGTGGCCGACCGCCCGCCGGCCGACGGCCGGGAGCCGTCCGCCGACCCCGACCTGGACTGGATCGACAGCCGGGTGCCGATGGTGCATGTGCCCCTGCGCCGCCCGGACAGCTAGGGGCTGGCCGCGCCGACCAGCTTGCAGCCGACCTTGTAACGGGCGCAGCGGTACAGGACCAGGAAGGCGTAGGCGTCGAAGCCGGTCTCGCTGTCGGTCGGCCGCAGGCCCAGGTACTCGGCGGGCATGTTGAAGCGGTCGGCCACGGCCTGGACGACCCCGGTCGGCTTCAGGTAGCGGCGGTCGCTGTTCCAGTAGGACAGGAACCCACCCCGGAGCGCCGGGCGGTAGGCGACCCGGTCGGCGGCCCGGACGACGCCGTCGTCGCCGACCTGGACGCTGAGGGCCAGGTGGGCCACGGCGTCGGCGTAGGGCCGGCGGTCGACCTCGCCGGCGCTGTAGCCGAGCACCGTCTCCAGCATCCCGAAGGTGAACGTCCGCAGGGCGCTGCCCCGCTCCTTGTCGCAGCCGAGGGGGGTGCAGCGCGGGATCCCGAAGCCGAGCCGGTCGAAGCGGCGCTCCAGCGCGTCGGCGGTGCGGCTGGCCGAGGTGGTGGCCATCGGCAGCAGCGCCGACTGGTCCCGGTAGGTGCTGTCGGGCGCCTCGCCGCGGTTCAGCGCCTGGAGGGCCTCGATGGCCGGCAGCAGGGTGTCGTGGCGGGCCGCCAGCAGGTAGGGCCGCACGTCGGCCAGGCACGCCTTTGACCGGTAGGGATAGGCCGTCGGCGTGGCCGGGGGCTCGAGCTCGCAGTCGCCGTAGGCGTCAAGGAACGGCTCGTGGCGGTAGCTGAAGTCCCGCGGGGCGTCGCGGCCGCGGCCGAAGATGGCCGCTCTGAGATCTTGCCCGGGCACGAAGCCAGCCTTGAGCATGAAGCGGGCCAGGGCGTCGGAGCGGGCCTTGTCCTCCCGGCTGACCGCGTGGAGCCAGGCCAGCTGGGTCGCGTGGCGCACCGTGTACCGGAAGCTGCGCAGGTGGCCGACCTCGCGGACCGGGAAGCTGCGCCGCAGCAGCGGCTGCTTGCCGTCGGCCGCCCCCGGGGCCACGGTCCCCAGCAGGACGTCGTCGAGCCAGATCTCGGCCGCCGTGGAACGGTCCTCGAAGGCGACCACGGCCACGCTCACCCGGTAGGAGCGGCCCCCACCGGTGCCCCAGTCGACCTTGGCCCGGAGCCGCAGGCCCTCGGGCGTGGCCGGGGTGGCGAAGGTCAGCTCGTAGCTCTCGCTGGCGTACGACGAGGCCAGGGTGCGGATCCGGGTCGGCTCCGGGCAGTCACCGGCCTGGCAGCCGACGCCCTCGACCTGGCCGAGCAGCACCCAGCGCCCGTACCCGGGGAACCGCACCCGGATCGGCAGCCCGTAGTACTCGGACTGGACCGCCCCGGCGCGGCCGAGCGGCTTGTAGAGGCCGTCCAGGAACGACTCGGCGCGGGTGATGGCCGCGTTCAGGCTGGCCAGGCTCGGGGCCACGCCCGGGCCCGGTGGCGGCGGGTTGGACGCCCCCAGGCGGTCGACCATGTTCACCACCGCGCCGGCGACCATGGCCGTGGCCAGGGTCCCGGCGACCAGCAGGAGGACCGCGGAGCGGCGCCGCCGCGGCGGCGCCGGGCGCTGCGGCGGGACCGGCAGGCCGCCCGACGGCGCCGGGTCCCCGACCCACACCCCGAACGGGGGCGGGCCATCCGGGATCCCGCCGGCAGGCGACCACAACCGCGACATGCACCCTCCCCCGACCTGGCGACCTGCCCAGGTTGCCGGGATTGTGCGCAGGGGGGTTGGCGTCGCCCATACAGAGACCTACCTAGTGCGGCCAGGCACCGGAACGGGCGCACGACCAGGGCGGTGATGGCCCGTCCCGACCGGGCGCGCAGGTCATGGCCGCCCTGGCCGCGGGCCCGGCCGGGGCCGTGACCACCGCCGGGGGCGGCGGCGGGCCCGGGGCCCACCAGGTTACAAACCGGTCACGGCCACGGCGGGGCTGCCCGCGCCGTTTCGTGGGTTTCTCCGTTTGGAGTCGAACAGGCGTATCCACTAGTATTCGGCCGATCGATTCAGGGGGGCAACCATGCGACGGGTCACGGTGCTGGTGGTCGACAATCACCGGATGCTGCGGGAAGCGCTGGTCGGCATGCTGGAGCTGTCCGGCTTCGAGGTGGTCGGCACGGTGGCCGACGGCGCCGACGCCACCTCAATGGCCGCCGAGCTGGCGCCCGACGTGGTCCTGATGGACCTGTCCATGCCGGTCCTGAACGGCCTGGACGTGACCCGGCTGCTGCGCGAGGTCGCGCCGGCCACGGCGATCGTGATCTTCAGCGCCTTCGACAGCGCCGAGCTCCGCCGTCAGGCCTACGCCGCCGGCGCGGTCGCCTACCTGCCCAAGGGCTGCAGCAACGAGCGCCTGCGGGCGACCCTGGAGGCCGCCGTCACCGTGGCCGGCAGCAACCTCCACCGGGCCTGACCCAACCGGCCGCTCGGCCTGCAGCGGAAACCGGCCCTGCGGCCGCCCCGCTGTGGCACGGTTGCTGGCGAAGCACTGCCCGGAGCGCCCGTCCTGGGAGGCCACATGTCGAACCTCGTACCCGTCGTCGTCGAGCAGACCAGCCGGGGCGAGCGGTCGTTCGACCTCTACTCGCGGCTGCTGAGCGGCCGGATCGTGTTCCTCGGGACCCCGGTCGATGACACCAGCGCCAACCTGATCATGGCCCAGCTCATCCACCTGGAGAGCGAGGACCCCGACAAGGACATCCAGCTCTACATCAACTCGCCCGGCGGGTCGGTCACGGCGCTGCTCGGCATCTACGACACGATGCGCTACATCCGCTGCGACGTCGCCACCACCTGCCTGGGCTGGGCCGCGTCGGCGGCGGCGGTCATCCTGGCCGCCGGGGCGCCCGGCAAGCGCTACGCCCTCCCGCACTCCACGGTCCTGCTCCACCAGCCCCACGGCGGTGCCCAGGGCCAGTCGGTCGACATCGACATCCAGGCCCGCGAGATCCTGCGCCAGCGGGCCCTGGTCGACCGGATCCTGGCCGAGCACACCGGCCAGGACGTGGAGAGGATCGCCCGCGACACCGACCGCGACTTCATCCTCGACGCCGGCCAGGCCCTGGAGTACGGGCTGGTCGACGAGATCCTCACCGGCCGCCGGAGCGTCCCCGAGCTCGAACCGGCCGGCGCCCGCGGGTGACCGGATGCTCGGCCCCCGGCGCCCCGCCCCCGACCGGCCGGCGATGCCGGCCCTGACCGACGCCGAATGCTCGTTCGTCGACCACTACCTGGCCGTGGTCGACTTGACGGCCCGCATCAACCCGGCCCGCAGCAGCGGCCACGCCTACGCCTGCCTGCGGGCCGCCCAGTCCCTGGCCACCGAGGCCAGGGCGCTGCTGGCCGCGCTCGAGCTGATGTGGGAGCGGGGCGAGCGCGAGATCCACGTCCCCACCCTCACCCAGGCCCTCCGCGCCCTCGATGGCGAGCGCCGCGCCAGCAGGGTCACCATCCCGTAACGCTCCCGGGACGGAAGTCCGGCACACTGTCGCGATCCCGCTCGGAGATCGGGACAGGAGTTGGCGCGGATGGGTGCTGTGACCGGGTCGGTGTGGTCGCCAAGGTGGCCGGCCATGCTGGCCTGCACGGTCTGGGTGCTGACCGTGCTCGGGCTGGCCGGGACCCTTCTGATCGACCGCCTGCTTCACCAGGCCGGACGGGCCGACCTGACGGCGCTGACGGCCAGCGCCGTCCCGCTGGCCGTGGCGGCCATCAGCGCCGTGACCGTCGGGGCGGTGGTGGCCGCCCGCCGGCCCCGCCACCCGGTTGGCTGGCTGCTGCTCGCCATGGGGCTGTCCATCACCGTCCACGAGCTCACCTACAGCTACACCCGCTACGGGCTGGTCGTCCGGCCCGGCGCCCTCCCCGGCGCCGCCTACCTGGCCGGACTCAACAACGGCGTGGTCGTGCAGTGGATCGCCTGCGCCGGCTTCGTGCTCCTGCTCACCCCGACCGGGCGGCTGCCGTCGCCCCGCTGGCGCTGGTGGGCCAGGATCGCGGCCGCCGCGGCCGTGCTGTGGCTGCTGGGCTCGATCGTCGACCCGGTTCCGCTGCGCCCCGAGTACCCCGACATCGCCAACCCGTTGGGCGTCCCGGCCCTGTCCGGAGCGCTGAGCCTGCTCATGTTCGCCGCCCTGGTCGTCCTCGTCTCCCTGATCGTCGGGGCGGTGGCGTTGCTGCTGCGGTACCGCCGCGCCCGCGGGGTCGAGCGGCTGCAGCTGCGCTGGCTGATCTGGGGGGCGGCGGTGGCCTCCCTGGCGCTGGTGGCCGCCATCGCCTCACTGATCCTCAACGACGACTTCACCGTGCTGAACTTCGCCCTCGGCGTCAGCGCGGCCATGTTCCCGCTGGCCACCGGCGCGGCCATCCTGCGCTACCGGCTGTACGACCTGGACCAGATCATCAGCCGCACGGTGGCCTACGCGCTGCTCACGATCCTGCTCGGCCTCGGGTACGCGGCCGTGGTCCTGGGCCTCGGCCGCCTCCTGCCCGACAGCTCCAGCCTGGCCGTGGCCGCCGCCACCCTGGCCGTGGCCGCGGTGTTCCAGCCGGCCCGCCGCCGCGTCCAGCACGCCGTCGACCGCCGCTTCAACCGCCGCCGCCACGACGCCGCCCAGATGATCGAGACGTTCGGCGCCCGCCTGCGCGACCAGGTCGACCTGGACACCCTGACCCGCGACCTGCTCACCGTGGTCGACCAGACCATGCAGCCAACCCAGGCATCACTGTGGCTGCGGCCGCAACGGTCAACCTAGACGGCCGCCAGCTCGTCGGTGGGCTGGCAGGCTCGAACCTGCGACCGAGCGATGAGGAGTCGGAATGCCGCCCGGCCTCCAACCGCCTCGCAGCTACACGCGCTTCCCCGGCGCAACGCCCTAACGCGAACCCACCTCGGCGAACGGGCGGAACCGAAGCGCCGACCATACATCGTCAACTGAGACCTGGGTGACGGGACGGACGCCGAGATGCTGGAGCGCTTCCCAGAACACGTCGCGGTTCAGGTCGGTCGGGACCTTGGAGCTGCCCTTGGGGTAGGAGATCCAGAACAGGGCGCCGGGTTTCAGGGCGGCGTGGGCCGCCTCGAGGTGACGATCGAGGGTGGCTCGGTCCTTGGCGAACACCTGCACGAAGTCGAAGGTGCCGTCCAGATCGGTCGTCACCTCGACGCCCTGCGGCGGGCCGATCCGATCCGCATAGCCATCGGGCGGGTTGACCACCGCGGCCCGCTGGCCCGGCTTGATCCCGAGCTTCTTGATGAGGGCAGCATCGCCCATGGTCACGCGCCTCCCGTCTGGCGTCCGTGCGGGATGATCTCACGACCTCCTCGACCGGTTCCCAACCGTGCCAGTCCGAGCCAGCCCGCCTCCGAGTTGCGGATAGACCCTGGGGGCCATGGGCGGGTGGTTGAGCCGAGCCCAGACCTGGCCACCATCCCGTCCGGTAGCGTGTCCGACGGTTACGGTCGCCGGTCGTCGCGCACGTCGGTCTCGCCCTCCTCGACCTCGATCTGCTCCTGGTGACCTCCTCGGTGTCTGGCTGGCGCTGGGCCGCCGTGCCCGCGAGGCCGACGCCGTAGCCCAGGCGGTCGCCGTCGCCGTCGACCATGGTGCGGCCCTGCCAGCCACGGACGGTATCGGGATCCTTCACACATCGGTAGCGAACGCCTCGCGGGGATATCCGACGCCGGTACCAGTGCGCGAGAATGGGCGCCTATGGGCAGCACACGCATGAAGATCGAAGAGCGCATCGATGTCGAGGCGCTCCTCAAGAGCATCGGGTCGCTGCAGGATCTCCAGTTCCGCCAGCGGGGCCTGGAGCCGGCCATGCAGCAGGTCGTCGACGCGGCCAAGACGCTGTTCAAGGCCGACGGGGCCGGGTTGATGCTGATCGGCGAGGGCGAGGTGCTGCGCTGGGTGACCGCCACCGACCCGCGCGCCCAGGTCATGGAGGCGGCCCAGGAGCGGCTCGGCGAGGGCCCCTGCGTGGAGGCGTTCGAGAAGGGCAGCTTCCAGCTGATCCCGGACACCGCCACCGAGGAGCGCTGGCCCGAGCTGACCAGGGTGCTGCGCCACGACGGGGTCCATGCCGTGCTGAGCGTGCCGGTCCAGGTGGCCCAGGGCACCGTAGGCAGCCTCAACTTCTACCTGGCCGAGCCCCACGAGTGGGACCACAGCGAGCGCAACGCGGCCGAGGTCTACGGGCGGCTGGCCGGCGCCCTGCTCGGCAGCGCGCTCACCGCCGAGCTCCAGGGCCGGCTGATCGAGCAGCTCCAGTGGGCCCTCGACCACCGGATTCTGATCGAGCAGGC
>DASUPQ010000259.1 GCA_036280995.1 Actinomycetota bacterium
CACCGCCACGACCACCAGCCAGAGCAGCGGGGTGGCCGTGAAGGTGGCCGCCGGCAGCCGCGGCAGGTGGGCGAACGGCGACAGGTCGAGCAGCCAGCGGCTGAGCTGGAGCGCCTCCCCGAACATGGTGATGGCCAGCACCACCCCCAGGATCGCCCAGGTGGCCCCGACCACCAGCCGCGGCAGCAGCCCGAACAGGGCCACCCCGAGCGCGGCCAGGACCCACACCGCCGGCAGCTGGACCAGGGCGGCGCCCACCACCCGGGGCAGCTGGCCGCCCAGGTCGCCGGCGCGCAGCCCATGGGCCAGGCCGGCCACCAGCCCGCCGGCGGCGAGCACGACCGCCGCCCCGGCGGCGGCCACCAGCAGGTGGCTGCCAGCCCAGCCGACCCGCGAGGCGGTGGTGGCCAGCACCGGCTCGGCCCGCAGCTCGGCCTCCTCGGAGCGCAGCCGCAGGGTGGCCTGGACGGCGTAGCCGGCGGCCAGCAGGCCGATCCAGGACAGGACGGCGGCCAGGTAGATGTCGGTGATGCTGCCGGCCCCGCCCAATGAGGCCAGCATCTCGGCCGTCTCCGGGTCCTCGGCGGCGAACTGGGCCATGTCCTGGGCCAGCACCCCGAACGACAGGCCGGCCACGGCCGCCCCCACGGCCCAGCCGAGCAGGGCGCCGCGCTGCAGCCGCCAGGCCAGGGCGAGCGGGCTGCGCAGCCAGGCCGGCGCGGTCGCCGGCCCCAGCCGGGTGGCCAGCACCCCGGCGCCCAGGTCGCGCCGGTCGCGCAGGGCGACCACGGCCACCAGCAGGACCAGCAGCAGGGCCACGGGCAGGAGCAGGACCGCCCAGCGCTCGCCGGCGAACGGCTGGAAGCGCTCGGCCCAGCCGATCGGCGACAGCCAGGCCAGCCAGGACAGGCCGCTGGCGGTGTCGCCGACGGCCCGGAGCAGGAAGGCCGCGCCCAGGGCGGCGAAGGCCATGCCGTTGGCCGGCCGGGCGTACTCGGTCAGCTGGGCGGTGACGGCGGCCACGCCGGCGAAGACCAGGCCGTTGAGACCGCAGCCGACGGCCAGGGCGACCGATCCGCCAACCGGCAGGCCCACGGCCACGTACCCGAGGACGCTGAGGACGGCCAGGACCACGTTGACCCCGAGCACGAACAGCAGGCTGGCGGCCAGCCAGGCGTAGCGGCCGACCACGCCCGCGCTGACCAGCTCGGCCCGGCCGGTCTCCTCCTCCTGGCGGGTGTGGCGGGTCATCAGCAGCAGGCTCATCAGGCCGATGAGGAACACCCCGGGGGTGACCACCTGCCAGGCGGTGGCCCCGCCGTAGGTGCTGGCGTCGTAGGCCGGGCCCTGGAGGGCCACCACCGCCGGGTTGGCCCCGATGCCGGTGGCCGTCCTGGCCAGCCGGTCCAGGTCGGCCTGGGTCGGGTACAGCGAGACGATGCTGGCCGCCTGGGTGAACGCGAACAGGAACAGGCCGAGGACCCACACGGTGGCCACCACCCGGTCGCGGCGCATGGCCAGCCGCAGCAGCCGGCCGGTGCCGGTGAGCTGACTGCCTGACGCCGCCCTGGTGCCCGCCGGGGCTCGCCGTGCGCCCACCGCGCTCATCGCCGCGCCTCCTCCGTCCGGCGCTGGCCGTTCCCGTCGGCGGTAGCGGCCTCCTCGGCCTGGTAGTGGCGCAGGAACAGCTCCTCCAGGGTCGGCGGCTGGCTGGTCAGGCTGCGCACCCCGGCCGCCGACAGGTGCCGGAGCACCTCGTCGAGCTGGGCGCTGTCCACCTGGCAGCGCACCCGGGTGCCGTCCACCTGCAGGTCGTGCACGCCGGCGAGCCCGGACAGCCCGTCCGGCGGGCCGGCCAGCTCGGCCTGGATCGAGGTCCGGGTGAGGTGACGCAGCTCGGCCAGGGTGCCCGACTCCACGGTGCGCCCGGCCCGCACGATGCTGACCCGGTCGCACAGGGCCTCGGCCTCGGCCAGGATGTGGCTGGACAGCAGCACGGTGCGCCCAATGTGGCGCTCGTCGTCGATGACCTCGCGGAAGCGGGCCTCCATCAGCGGGTCCAGGCCCGAGGTGGGCTCGTCCAGCAGCAGCAGCTCGACGTCGGAGGCGAGCGCGGCGATCAGGGCCACCTTCTGGCGGTTGCCCTTGGAGTAGGTGCGGGCCTTCTTGCGGGGGTCCAGGTCGAACCGCTCCAGCAGGTCGGCCCGGCGGCTCGGGTCGAGGCCGCCCCGGAGGCGGCCGAGCAGGTCGATCACCTCGCCGCCGGACAGGCTGGGCCACAGGTTGACGTCGCCGGGCACATAGGCCAGCCGGCGGTGCAGGGAGACCGCGTCGCGCCAGGGGTCGCCGCCGAGCAGCTCGGCCCGGCCGCCGTCGGCCCGCAGCAGCCCCAGCAGGACGCGGATGGTGGTGGTCTTGCCGGCCCCGTTGGGGCCGAGGAACCCGTGCACCTCGCCGGTCCGAACCTCCAGGTCGAGCCCGTCGAGCGCGCGGGTGGGGCCGAAGCGCTTCTCCAGCCCGGAGATCGAGATCGCGGTCGACATCGGTGTCTTCACCGCCTCCTTCCCGGGACCGCCCCTGGCGGTCCGCTCCCGTCACACGCTACACTTCGTTCACAATGTTGTGAAGGTTCTAAAAGGAAGTTCGCCAAGGAGGGGCGGTGGGCGAGGAGCGCGACGACGAGGCGGTGCGGCGCTTCATCGAGCGGTTCGCCCTGACGCTGGCCGAGTCGGGCATGGCCCGCATGCCGGCGCGGGTGTTCGCGGCCATCCTGGCCGCCGACGACGGCCGCTGCACCGCCGCCGAGCTGGCCGCCCAGCTCGGGGTCAGCCCGGCCGCCGTCTCCGGGGCGGTGCGCTACCTGACCCAGCTGCGGCTGGTGCGGCGCGAGCGCGAGCCGGGGGAGCGGCGCGACCACTACCGCATCTCCTCCGGCACCTGGTACGAGGCCGTCACCCGGCGCGAGGAGATGGTCGCCCGCTGGGAGCAGGACCTGTCCGACGGCGTCAAGGCCGTGGGGCCGGGCTCGCCGGCGGGGGACCGGCTGGAGGAGACCCGGCGGTTCTTCGAGCACTTCCGTCATGCCCTGGAGCGGGCCGTGCTGGAGTGGCGGGAGCTGCGGGCCGCCGGCCGGGCCGGTCCGCCCGGCGCCTGATCGGCCGGCTCAGCGCGGGGTCTGGCTGGGGGCCGCCGCTTCGGGGGACGGGTCGGGGTCGGCCGGCGCGCTCCGGGGCCGGCGGCGGTCCCGGAGGCCGAGCCAGAGGACCAGGAACGCCCCGCCGTAGCGGCTGGCGAACCCGGCCAGGGTGTCGGCCAGGTCCCCGGCCGGGGAGCCGCGGGCGCCCGTGCCGATGGCCGGGGGGCCGGCCGGGGCCAGCGGGACCAGGGTGATCGACAGGGCGACCGCGACCAGGCTGGTCAGGCTCCAGGGGACGGCGGCCACGATGCCCAGCAGCGGCACCTCGTGCCAGTAGAAGACCCACGGGGTGAGCAGCAGGTAGGCCAGGAAGAAGGTGGCGATCCTCGGCCACGGGTCGACCCCGGGGCGCAGGGTCCGGGCGACCAGCACGAAGGCGACCAGGATCCCGGCGATGGCCAGCTGGCGGCCCAGCCGGGCCCCGGCGGCCGCCGCCGACGGCTCGGACAGGCCGAACAGGGGCAGCACGGCGGCCAGCAGCCGGCGGACCAGGTTGGGCGGGCTGCCGCTGGAGAAGTGGCCGCTGACGTCGACGGCGCTGGTGAACAGCTTGCCCCCGGCGCTGGCATAGGGCAGGTAGACGAGCGCCGTCAGCACGGTCCCGAGCAGGCCGAGGGCGGCCACCACGGCCACCCGGTCCCGCAGGCGGGGCCGGCCCATGGCCAGCCAGATGGCGTACAGGGCGGCCAGCGGCCCCATGTACACCTTGACCAGGAAGCAGCCGACCAGGGCCACGAACGCCAGCAGGTGCCGGCCCCGCCGGTGGGCCAGGATGGCCAGGGACAGGACCAGCAGCAGCAGGGCGTCGACATGGGCCGACATGGCGATCGACTGGAGCACCATCGGGTTCCAGCCGAGCAGCAGCAGCGGCCAGCGCGGGTCCTCGCCGAGCGACGGGGCGGCCCGCAGGGCGCGGACCAGCACCCAGATGGCGGCCAGCTCGGCCGCGACCAGGACCAGCTTGGTCAGCACCACCCAGGTGAGCAGGCTCGGCCCGGCGGCCATGGCCAGCAGCCGCAGCAGCAGCAGGAACGGCGGCCCGTAGACGGGGCCGAACAGCCGCCACGACCAGAACTTGTGCCAGGGGTCGGTGGGGTGCTGGTCGGGGAACGACAGGTACGGGTTGTCGCCGTAGGTGGTCTGGACCTTGCCGTAGAAGGAGTAGGCGTAGACGTCCTTGGAGGCCACCGGCGGGACCAGCAGGGCGAGCAGGTGGAGCACGGCCACCCCGGCCAGCAGCAGCGCCCAGCTGGGCCGCCGGCCCCGCCGCCACTGCCAGACGGCCAGGGCGAAGCTGGCCATGGACACGACCCAGAACGCCGTCACCTGCCCCTGGGGCCGCAGCTCGACGTCGAAGTCCCGGTTGGTGGGCAGCCGGTGCAGCTCCAGGAACCGCGGCGCCAGGGGCAGGACCAGGAACAGCCCGATCCCGGCGACCAGCCCGCCCAGGCAGGCGGTGAACACCGCCCGGTCGCTCAGCCGCGACACGAGCCCGATCCACCGGGGGACCACCCCGCTCATGGCCGGGCCAGGCGCCCGGCCAGGGTGCCGGCGGCGGCCGCGGCGGCGAAGAACACCGGGTCGTCCTCGGGCCCGCGGCCCATCGAGGTCACCTCCAGGCCCCAGCCGGCGAGCAGCTTGGCCGGGTCGGGGATGGCCACCCGGTGCAGGTCGTGGCGGCCGGCCACCCCGGCCTCGGCCAGCTGGCGGTCGACCAGCCCGGCCAGGTCGGGGTCGGCCAGCTCGGGCACGGCCACGGCCGAGCGGGCCAGGGCGAGGCGGCCCAGCGCGGTCAGGCTGTGGTGGCTGACCCCGCGGTGCCGGGGCCGCCGGTCGGCGGCCGACAGGCGCAGGCAGGCCACCGGCCGGCCGCCGAGGGCGGCGGCGGCGTTGACCGCCTCGGCCACCTGGGTGCCGGAGAACCCGAGGGCCGTGCCCGACCCCATCCCGCCCGGCCCCTGGGCGACCACGACCACGTCGGCGGCCAGCACCGCCCGGGCCGCGGCCAGGGCCGAGTACAGCGAGATCGCCTCCAGGTCGCCCCCGAACGCCTGCCCGGCGGTGATCGTCCCGGCGACCAGCCCGCCGGCGCGCAGCTCGGCGGCCAGCCGCGAGAAGGCCAGCGGCAGGGCCCCGCCGTCGGTCATCACGTAGGCGACCTGGAGGTCGGCGGCGACCGCCCGGGCGGCCGCCGCCACCACCGGGACCATCGAGTGCAGCTCGGCGCAGACCACCGGCAGGCCGCCCAGGTCGGTGCAGGCGGCGACCGCCGCCCGGTGGGGGCTGTCCTCCTCCTCGACGGCCAGGACCCGGACCTGCGACGGGGTGTAGCGGGCCTTCATGACATGCCCGGGGCCGGGGTCGTCGACCGGCCCGCCGACCCGGGCCATGACCACGTGGAAGCCGCCGGTGCCGAGCCCCAGGGCGACCGCGGTGGTGTTCAGCACCACCTCGTCCCCGGCCTCGACCGGCCCGGTGAGCCGGTCGTAGCTGATCGCCGGGACCTCGCCGTCCTCGCCGTCGAGGGCGACCCGCAGCTCGGTCGCGCCCGGGCGGCGGTCGCCGATGGCCGTGACCCGCCCGTTGCGGATGCGGACCACGGCGGCTCAGCGCCCGTTCTGCTGGGCCGCCCGGAGGACGTAGGCGCAGACGGGGTCGCCGGCCTGGATGTGGGCGACCCGCTCGACCTCGACGTCCGGCCCGGCGAGCTGCCGGAACAGGGCCAGCTCGTGGGCGCAGGCGGTCGGCCAGGCGCCGGCCACCCGGGCGATGGCGCAGTTGTGCTCGCTGACCACGAAGCGGCCGTCGCCGTCGCTGGCGCAGTCGGCCATGTAGCCGTTCTCGTCCTGGATGGCGGCCAGGGCCCGGGCCAGCTCGGGCAGGGGGCGCCCGGAGGTGCGGCCGGCGTACAGCTCGGCCAGCTCCCGCTGGCGGTGGTCGAACAGCCGCTCCACCGCCTCCGGCCCCAGCTCCGAGGTGGCCGCCTCCAGCAGCTGGGCGACCAGCTGGTGGTAGTTGCGGGGGAACAGGTCGTGGCCCATCTCGGTGAGGGCGTACACGTAGGCGGGCCGGCCGCGGCCCTGGGGGCGGGTCGTCTGCCGGACCAGCCCGACGTGCTCCAGCGTCTCCAGGTGGCGGCGGACCGCCACCCCGGACAGGTTCAGGGCGGCGCCGAGCTGCGCGACCGTCTGGGAGCCGTTGCGCTTGAGCAGATCGAGCACGGCCCGTCGGGTCGGGGCGCTCCCCGCTGGCTCGCTTCCTGCCTCGGTCATCGGCCCAGGCTAGCGCCGTCGTTCCAGCCGAGGCAACGACACCCCCCGGGCTGCGCGCGATTCCACTAGCATCGGGGCATGCGCAAGGTGGAGCGGCTCGTCAATCTGATCGCCCTGCTGCTGGACACCCGGCGGCCCCTCACGCTCGACCAGGTGGCCGAGCTGGTGCCCGGGTACGACGCCAGCGGGGAGAGCCTGCGGCGCATGTTCGAGCGGGACAAGGAGGAGCTCCGCAGCCTGGGGGTGCCGGTCGAGCGGGCCCCGATCGATGCCTGGGGGAGCGAGGAGGGCTACTTCATCGACCCCGAGGCCTACGGCATGCCCGACCTGGACCTGGCCCCCGACGAGCGGGCGGCCCTCGCCCTGGCCGCGCGGGCCTGGTCGGGGGCGACCCGCGACCCGGCGGCCGTGGCCGGCCTGGTCAAGCTGGACCTGGACCCGGGCGCCGGGCCGGACGCCCTGCGGGCCAACCTGGACGGGGCCAGCCCGCTGCTGGCGGTGCTGCTGGAGGCCACCTCGGGCCGCAAACGGGTGGTGTTCAGCTACCGGCCCCCGGGCCGGGAGGCGGCCGAGCGCCGCCTCGACCCGTACGCCCTGGTGAACCGGCGCGGCACCTGGTACGTGGTCGGCCACGACGCCGACCGGGACGCGCTGCGCTCGTTCCGGGTGTCACGGATCGCCTCCGACATCCGCAAGGTCCGCCCGACCAGCCGCGGCCCCGACTTCGAGGTCCCGGCCGGGTTCGACCCGGGCAAGGTGCTGCCGACCGCCGGCGAGCCCGAGGGGGCGCCGATGGCGCTGGTCCGGGCCGCCCGGGCCACGGCCCGCCTGGCCGAGCTGCGCGGCGCCGTCCCCGCCGGCCCGCCCCGGCCCGACGGCCTGGTCACCCTGCGCCTGCCCGTCGGCGACCGCGACGGCCTGCTCGGCTGGGCCATGGGCAACAGCGTGGAGATCGTCGAGCCTCCCGACCTGCGCGACGAAGCCCGCCGCCGCCTCGAGGCCCTGCAGGAGATGGTGCGCGCGTGAGCCCGGCCCGGACCCCCGACACCAGCGCCGCCGGGCGGCTGCAGCGGCTCCTCGCCCTCGTCCCCTGGGTGCACGACCACCCGGGGGCGACCGTCGAGGAGGTCTGCGAGCGCTTCGACATGACCCGGGAGACCCTGATCGCCGACCTGGAGCTGCTGTACGTCACCGGCGTGCCACCGTACGGGCCGGGCGACCTGATGGAGGCGTGGGTCGACGGCGACAAGGTCCACATCGGCTTCGCCGACTGGTTCGCCCGGGCCCCCCGGCTGACCTGGCGGGAGGCGGCCGGGCTGTACCTGGCCGGGCGGGCCCTCGACGCCCTGCCCGAGGTGGCCGAGCAGGGGGCCCTGGCCCGGGCCCTGGCCAAGCTGGAGGCGGTCCTCCCCGCCGACCAGCTCGACCGGGTCCAAGAGCTGGCCGGCCGGGTCTCGGTCGACCTGGAGGGCGACCCGGCCGAGACCAGCCGCCGCACCGAGCTGGCCAGGGCGGCCGCCACCGGCCACCGGGTCGAGATCGAGTACTGGTCGGCCTCCCGGGGCGAGCTGACCCGCCGCAAGGTCGACCCGTGGCTGGTGTTCAGCGCCTCGGGCCACTGGTACCTGTCCGGCTGGTGCCACAAGGCGGTCGCCGAGCGGCTGTTCCGGGTCGACCGGGTGGTGTCGGTGCGGCCGACCGACGAGCCGTTCGAGCGCCCGGCCGGCTTCGACCCGGCCGCCCACGGCGAGCTGGGCGGGACCGAGCTGTTCGCCGGCGGCCTGGAATGCGAGCTCGACCTCGCCCCCGAGGCCGAGTGGGCGGCCGACTACTTCCCCATCCTGGCCTCCGAGCGCCGCCCCGACGGGCGCCTGCGGGTCCGCCTGGCCACCCACCAGCTGTCCTGGCTGGTCCGCCTGGTCCTGCGCCTGGCCCCGGCCGCCGAGCCGGTGTCGCCCCCGGAGCTCCGCCGCGCCGTCGCCGACGCCGCCGGCAAGGCCCTGGCCGCCTACGCCGGCTAGCGCCCTCGTCCCGGTTCGGCTCAAGCCCGCCGCCGTCGCGGCCGATACCCCGGGCGGAGCCACGACGCCCCGACGGAGTCGCCCGACTGGTGGTCGCGCTTCCAGGCGGCGTGCCGCTGACCCGCCCGACCCGGTAGGATCCGGCGGCCGTCCCCGCCGCCCGGAGGTCACCCTGCCGCTCTGGCTCGCCATCCTGCTCGGCGTCTTCTGGCTGGCCGTGCTCGTCACCGTCGGCTTCACCGCCTGGCGCATGGTCGGCAACCTCAAGGCCCTGGCCGCGTCCGTCCAGGCCCTGTCCGAGCGCCTCACCCCGGAGCTCGACAAGCTCGCCCAGGCCAGCGAGGAGACCGCCGACCACGCCGCCCGTCTGTCCGAACGCAGCGCCAGAGCCGCCGAGGAGCGGTAGACTCGTCCTTGCGTGCGCCGGCGGACGATGCGAAGGAGTTGGGCAATGCCAGGGCCGGAGTGGATCTGGGTCATCATCGCGATCGTCGTGCTCTTTGGCGCCAGCCGGCTCCCGGCGATGGGCCGTAACGTCGGCCTGGGCATCAAGGAGTTCAAGAAGGGCGTGACCGAGGCGTCCAAGGACGAGAACAAGGACGAGCCGGGCAAGCCGGCGTCGGCCGACGAGCGCGAGCGGGGCACCACGCCCTAGCCAGCCCTCCGGCCGGAGCCACCGTGCGACTCTCGCGCCGCCCGCGGGCCAACCCGACGGGCGAGATGTCCATCCTCGAGCACATCGGGGAGCTTCGAAACCGCCTCGCCAAGAGCTGCGCCGCCCTGGTGGTGGCCACCCTGGTCGCCTTCTCGCTGCTGTACGAGCCGGTGATCGACTTCCTGCTCCGGTCCTACTGCGCCCTGCCGGCCGCCGCCCGGATCGGCAGCGTCGCCGAGGACGGTGGCTGCCGCCTGGCCGCCCTGAGCCCGCTGGAGCCGCTGTCGATCCGCATCCGGGTGTCCCTCACCGTCGGGCTGCTGCTGGCCATGCCGTTCATCGCCTTCCAGCTGTGGCGCTTCATCACCCCCGGCCTGCGACCCAGCGAGAAGCGCTTCGCCATCCCCTTCGCCCTGGCCAGCACCCTGTTGTTCGTCGCCGGGGTGGCGGTGGCCTTCTACACCCTGCCCAAGGCGATCGGCTTCCTGAGCACCATGGGCGGCGAGGGCATCGCCAGCTTCTTCCAGGCCGACCGCTACCTGCGCTTCGTGCTGTTCATGGGCCTGGCCTTCGGGATCACCTTCGAGTTCCCGCTCGTGCTCGTGTTCCTGTCGCTGGTCGGGGCCCTGTCGTCGGCGGCCATGCTGCGGGCCTGGCGGCCGGCGGCGGCCGTCATCATCGTGGCCGCGGCCGTCATCACCCCCAGCCAGGACCCGATCAGCCTGTTCGCCATGGCCGTGCCCATGTGGCTGTTCTACTTCACCGCGGCCGCCATCGCCCGCTTCATCATCGAGCCCCGCCGCGCCCGGCGGCAGGCGCTCGCCGGCACCGGGGAGCCTTGATCTTGCAGACCTACCTGCCCTATCCCGACTTCGCCGCCAGCGCCCGCGCCCTCGACCCCCGCCGGCTGGGCAAGCAGCGGGTCGAGGCCCTCCAGGTGCTGCGCGCCCTGACCACGCCCGGCTACGGCTGGCGCCACCACCCGGCGGTGCTGATGTGGCGCGGCCACACCGAGGCCCTCGGCTGCTACGGGGTGACCGTCTGCCGGGCCTGGTTCGTGCTCGGGTTCGCCGACAGCTGCGAGCTGAAGCTGCGGGAGGAGCTGGCCCGGATCGGGGTGGCCGCCCCCCGCTCCCAGGAGGAGCTGGCCGACGCCGGCGCCCTTCCGCCCTGGCTGGGTGACGCCGCCCTGCACCGCAGCCATCAGTCCAGCCTGGTCCGCAAGGACCCGGCGTTCTACAAGGAGAAGTTCCCCGACGTGCCCGACGACCTGCCGTACGTGTGGCCGGTCCGGTCGGCGACGCGCAAGGCCTAGCCCTCCCGTAGGGGCAGGCGGCGCAGGCCTCCGCGGGCCGGTTTCTCCGGCGGCGGGCTGTGGCCGATCCGTTACGAGCAGGGCGGCCGCTCGCGGTACGCTTGTTCGGATCGGGCCGAGGGCCGCGGACGACGACGCTGGGAGCGGGGTAGCAAGGGTGGCCATCAAGGGCAAGAGCAAGCGCAGCCAGGGGCGGCCGGTGCGCCGGCCGGCCACCGGGCCGCGGATCCAGACGGCGGAGCGGCGGCTTCCCTGGTACCGGGCGACCGCCTTTCCGGTCACGCTGGCCGTGATCGCCCTGCTCGGCACCCTGGTGGCCGGGTTCAACCGGGTGCAGGAGGGCTGGGCCCGCGACGACGTGCGCCGCTTCACGGCCGACCTGCGCGCCCAGACCGACCAGCTCCCCTCGGTCATCGGCACCGGCACCGCCGAGCTGCCCGGGTTCCCCAGCGCCCAGGAGGTGGCCGCCGGCAAGCTCACCAATGAGCAGCTCGCCGTCCGGGCCAGCGGCTGGACGGCCAAGCTGGGCCAGATCAAGGGCCGGGTCGAGTCGATCACCGTCGGCGAGGCCCCGGCCGAGGCCGGCACCGACGGCGAGCCGCCCAACAACGTCGGCGGCCGCGAGCCCTTGCTGACCAGCGTGCGCGACAGCTACGTGGCCGCCATCGCCGGCTACGAGCAGGCGGCCACCCTCTTCGAGCAGGTCGGCGACGTCCCGGCCAAGAGCAGGGCGGCCAGCGTCCTGGTCGACCAGGGCGCCGCCACCGCCGCCCAGGCCGGCCAGGCCATGGACGCCGCCGCCGGCACCCTGGCCCGCGTCCACGCCCGCTACGGCCTCGACCTGACCCGCCAGATGCCGGGCGAGTCGACCGAGGCCTTCGGCGCCCGCTACTCCGGCGCCGCCGGCTCGCCGAGCAACATCCTCCCGCCGAACTAGCCGCGGGTGCGCGCCCTGCTGGTCCACAACCCGACTGCGGGTA
>DASUPQ010000260.1 GCA_036280995.1 Actinomycetota bacterium
CCAGGGTGAACACGAGCCCGGCATTCGCGCGGGTGAGCCGCTTCCGCCCAACATGAGGACTCCGGGCCTGAGGACTCCGGGCCTGAGGACTCCGGCCGAAGGGTCAGCCGAAGTCGAGAACCAGCTGGGGTCGGCCGGCGGGCGTCGGCTGCTCCTTCGACGACACCTGGATCGCGTCGGCGCCTTGCGTCGACAGCACCAGGGTGGCCGCCGCGCCCAGCCGGGCCTGCAGCTGCGCCACGGACAGGTCGACCTGGTAGGTCGCATCGCTGCTGGTGCCGGCCGCCACGGAACCGATCGGCGACCCGGACACCGCGGGGCGGTTCTGGAAGGTCAGTCCGGACTCGGTCCACGCCGCTCCGTCCGTGACGCTGACCGAATGCTCGCTGGCCGATCCCGACCAGGTGCTGGCCGTCGTCGACAACCGCAGTATGGCGCCGCGCAACGCCGTACCCGCAGGTGCGTCGGGCAGGTCGAACCGGAGGTACGCCGCCTGCTCCGGAGCGCCGTCGGAGGACAAGCCCCATGCGTTGCCACGATTGGTCGTCGGTGCGGTGGAGTCGACCCACGCGTCGGCGGCCGGCGCCAGCGTCACGGTCACCGGCTCGACCGGTGGCTCCTCCACGACGGCCTCGACCTGCGCGGACGGTGCGCCGCGGTTGCCCGCGGGATCGGATGCGACCACCCGGTAGTACCAGGTCCCCGGTGGCACGTCGTCCTCGGTGCGGGAGGTGCCGGTCACCGTGGCGACCCGGGTCGCCGCCGAGGGAGCGAAGCCCGGCACCGCCGAACGGTGCACCTCGTAGCGGGCCACCGCCACGTTGTCGGTGGCTTCACTCCATGACAGCGCCGCCGCCGAGCCCGACACCGCGACCGACAGGCCGGTCGGGGCCGACGGTGCCTGCGTGTCCGGTGCGTCGAGTGCGTGGTGGGCCGCGATCGTGCCGGCGGAGAGCTGCGAGGCGTACACGGCGAACTCGTCCAGCTGCCCGTTGAACCAGCGGCTCCCGGCGTTCGGCCAGTTGTCCAGGTTGTCACCGCCGAGCCGCCAGTGGCCGCTGTAGGCCAGAGCCGAGGTGACCGCCGCGTTCTGCGCCACTAGTCGCCCGTCGACGTACAGCCGCTGGCCCGCGGCACCGAGGGTCGCGACGACGTGGTGCCACTGACCGTCGTTGTATGGCCGCGGGCTCGTCACCACGCGCGGGCCGCCGCTGGCGACGCCGAAGCTCAGCTGCCCGTTTCGCAGCATGTACACCTGCCGGTCGTTGCGGCTGGAGGTGCCCAGGGCGGAGTCGCCGAACCCGAGCAGCCGCCCACCGGTCCCGGCCGTGGTCTTGAACCACGCCTCGGCGCTGAACGTCTGCGGCCCGGGCATGACCTCGTCGCTGCCGACGACGCCGGCGGCCGTGGCGTTGGTCGCGACGGCGGGGCTCTGCGGGTCGACGTTCACCAGCGCCCCGGTCGTCCCGGTAGTGACACCGGTCCGGTAGGTGCCCCAGGAACCGACAAGGCTCGTCGCCCGGGTGGCGCCCGCGGCGTCGTCGAGCCGCCAGTAGAGGCCGGCGCCGTCGTTCAGGATCCGGTTGGCATACGGGCTGGCCGCGCCGGCCACCGACACCGACGCGGCCCAGGACCTCGGACTGGTCCGGCCGGAGGGGTCGGCGGCGCTCACCTGGTAGACCCAGGACTCACCCGGTTCGAGCCCGCTGTCGGTGAAGGCGAGCGTCGGTCGGTACCAGGGCTTCGAGTCGGCCTGGATGGTCCCGACCGGCTGCATCGAGCCCGTGTCGCGCCCGCGCAGGACCGTGTAGGTGAGCCGCTCGTCGTCGAAGTCCTCGGTGGCCGGCCAGCTGACGCGGACCTCGCCCGGTCGCACGCTGACAGCGCTGGGCTGAACCGGCCGCGCCGGGGTGTGGCTGGCAGCGGCCGGGGCGAGCCCGAACCTGGTCAGCCCCCACTGTGACCGGCCGTTGACGGTGGTGAACTCGCCGGCGACCCACAACTGGTCGTCGGTGCCGGCCATGTCGCGCGGGCCGAGCTTCCCGACGATGCCGCCGTTGGTGGTCGGGAACCAGTGCTGGATGGTCGGCGCGTCCTCGCCGCCCTTCAGCTGGGCGAGCAGGCGGTTGTGCCGCCGCACCAGCGGCGGCGGAACGTTCCAGATCTCGGGGAACCCGCCGGCAGTGTTGCGGCAGTCGTGCGCATGCGAGCCGGAGTAGACCAGGTCGCCGACGACCTCGATGGACCAGGTGGCACCGAGACAGGTGTCGACCCAGCGTAGCTCACCGGTGTAGGGGTCCGCGGCAACGCGGCCGTCAAAGACACCGCCGCCCTCACCGTTCGCCGACGCATAGACGGTGTCCTCGTCGACAGACAGGTCGGTGACGTAGGAGTAGCGGGTGG
>DASUPQ010000261.1 GCA_036280995.1 Actinomycetota bacterium
GATCGACGACGCCATCGCCATCCTCCTGGCCCTGGCCTCACCCGAGCTCGACGTCCGGGGCATCACGGTGGTCCACGGCAACGTCCCGGTCGAGGCCTGCACCCTGAACGCCCTCAAGGTGCTCGACCTGGTCGGGCGGCGGGATGTCCCGGTCGTGACCGGCGCAGCGGCGCCCCTGGTCCGTCCGCCCCGGCACGCCGAGACCGTGCACGGCCCCGACGGGCTCGGCGGCCTGTTCCCGCCCCCGGACGACGCGCGACCGTTCGCCGCCGACGCCGCCGCGTTCATCGCCGGCGCGCTGGAGGAGACCGACGAGCCGACCACGCTGATCTCCCTGGGACCGTTGACGAACGTGGCCACAGCGATCCTGGCAACACCCGGCGTGATCGAACGGCTGGAGCGGATCGTTTCCATGGGCGGCGCCATCCGCCGCGAGGGGAACGTGACCCCGGCCGCCGAGTTCAACATCTTCGCGGACCCCGAGGCCGCGGCCATCGTGTTCCGCTCCGGCGTTCCGATCACGCTGGTGCCGCTCGACGCCACGATGCGAGCCGTCTTCCCCGGCGAGGCGGCGGCCAGGCTCGCGGGCTCGGAGGTCCCCGTGGAACGGGCCGTCGGAGAGCTCGGGAGCTACGTCAGCGCCGTGTACCGCACGTACTACGGGATCGACGGGTTTGCCCTCCACGATCCCCTGGCGGTCGGCGCGGCCATCGATCCCACGCTGGTGACGACTCAGGACCTGTGGGTCACGGTGGAGACCAGGGGGGAGCTCACCGCCGGGGCGACGCTGGCCGACTTCTGGCACATCCCCGAGCCGTGGGGCGAGCCGAACGCCTCGGTGGCCCTCGACGCCGACGGTGACCGGTTCCTGGAGTTCCTGTGCACCCGGCTGTTCGGCAGGTTCCCGGTGTGATGGTCGTGGTGGTGGGCTCGGTCAACGTCGATCTCGTGGTCCGGATCGATCGCCTTCCCGAGACGGGCGAGACCGTCACCGGTGGATCCTTTCACCGGGTGCCCGGCGGCAAAGGGGGCAACGCGGCCGCCGCGGCCGCCCGGCTCGGCGCCCGGACCGCGTTCGTGGGCATGGTCGGCCCCGACGACCTCGGCGAGGAGGCCCGCCGGGACCTGGCGGGCGCGGGTGTCGACGCCGGCTCGCTGGGAACCGCCCGAGCACCGACCGGCGTGGCCGCGATCCTGGTCGACGGCGAGGGCCGGAACGTGATCGCGGTGGCGCCCGGCGCGAACGCCGAGCTGTCCGCGGCCCACGTCGACGATGCCCTTTCGGCGATCGAGACCGACCGCGCCGTGGTGGTGGCGAACCTGGAGATCCCCGACGAGGCGGTCCTCGCGGCCGCAGAGTTCGCCGATTCGAACGGATGGGCGTTCATCCTCAACCCCGCACCGGCCCGGACGCTCCCCACTGACCTCCTGGATCGATGTGACGTGGTGGTGGCCAACGAGATCGAGGCCGAGGCTCTGGGCCTCCCCGGCTCCGCTCCCAGCGCCGTGGTCATCACGCGAGGCGCGGACGGCGCGCACCTGCACCGGCCCGGCGAGCCCGTCCACCGCCAGGTCGGCTTCGAGATCGAGGTGGCCGACACCACCGGGGCCGGGGACGCCTTCGTGGCCGCGGTGGCCTGGTCGATGCTCGAGGGGATGCCGCTGGAGCGCGGGGTCAGGCTCGCCTGTGCCGCCGGGGCCCTGGCCTGCCGGGCCGTGGGAGCCCGGGCCGGGCTCGCGAGCCGGGCCGAGGTGGAGACCCTGGCCGGGTCCTGACCATCAGCGGACCGGGGCTCGGTAGGTCATCCGCCGGGGGCCCGCGATGAAGCCGACCAGCCGTAGCAGCCGCTCCCCCTCGCTCCCGATGACCGGCTCCTCGCCCCAGCGCTCCACAACCACACGGCCCCGGGGCCACCGCCCGGCCAGCTCGGCGAGCGCGGCCACCGCCCGCTCCTGCTCGTCGGCGGCCAGCGGCACGAGCCGGCGCCCCCGGCCCTCGACCGCCAGCACCGGCCGCCCCCCGGCCAGCACGAGCCACGACCCGGGCACCCGGGCGATCCGCACCGGGACCTCGGCGGCCGGCGGCACCAGCGGCCCGACGGCGTTGGCCGGATCGGAGGCGGCCACGATCCACAGCCGGCCCGAGGAGGCCCGGCGCAGCCGGTCGACCGCAGCGGGGAGCGCGAACTGCACCCCGGAGAGACCACCCACGAAGTACCCGCGTCGGGCCCGGCCCTGCGCCTCCATCGTGACCAGCGCGTCGACCAGGAGCGGCCAGGGGATCGGGACCTCGGCGGCCGAGGCCGTCTCCCTGGCCACCACCCCGTAGGCGTCGATGAGCCGCTCGGCCCACGTCTCGGCGCGGATCGTGGGGTCCTCATCGGGCTCGGGCAACAAACTCCACCGACCGTAGAGCGGCATCCGCGGCGCCCGGCGGTCCCCTCGCCGCGAGGCCCGGGGGGGTTCCTGGATCCCCGCCAGGGAGTCGTTGGTCACCCGCCCGGCCCACACCAGCTCGAACAGCGCCGAGAGCGCCTCCTTCTCCGGGATCGATGCGGCCGAAGCCAGCTCGCTGAGGAAGGACGCCCCCCGGCCGCGCAGGACCTCTTCGACCAGGACCGCTCCGCCCCCGACCGGGCCGGTCGGTCGCAGCAGGCGAGCGGCCACGTCTCTGGGGATCAGCGCCACGCGCCGTCCCGGCAGGCCCTGCCAGAGATAGGAGCCCGAGGCGACGATCCGCTCCGCCGCCGACGTGTCGCCGTCCCGGAACCGGGCCCCCAGGACCTCGGGGAGCAGTGAGGCCGCCGGCACCGGGACGCCCGCCAGGCGCTCCAGCACCTCTCGGGCCGCGGCATCGGTGGCGGGGACCGGCGTCAGGTTCCGCTCGGCCAGGAAGTCCGCGTACCGCTCCGGGTCCACCGGCTCGACCTCCTGCCGCAGGATCTGCAGCGTCTCCCGGTG
>DASUPQ010000262.1 GCA_036280995.1 Actinomycetota bacterium
GCCAGCGCCCAGACGAGCGCTGCGGTCGGGAGCAGGGCGGCGAGGGCGAACGCGCCGCGTCGGCTGCGTGCCGACACGAGCGGGAGGAGGCCGGCCAGCGCGAGGTGGGCGACGACGAGCGCGAGCACGCGCACCTCCTCTTCCTGCCGGGGTCCGTCCGCTCCCGGCCGCGGCAACGGCTGAGCGGGGCTACCCAGCGGCGCGGAAAACCCGCACCATCCAGCGACGGTCGGGAGCGTGGATCGTCTGGCGTCCACCCTAGCCCGAGTTTCCAACGATCATGACTGTGCGGCCTTGATCACGATGGCGGGACTCCCGCACGGGTGGCCCTGAGCTGGAGCTTGTCTGGCGTGGCGGGTCGACCGGCGCCCCGGGAGGGTGTATTACCCACAATTGTGTCATCGATCATCAAGAAGCACCGCGGAGGGAGGACCTACCTGTACGCGGCGACCTCGGCCCGGGTGGAGGGCCGGCCGCGGATCGTGGAGCAGGTGTACCTGGGCGCCGAGGACGAGGTGATCGCCCGGTTGACCACGGGCTCGGGCGAGGACCCGAGCGTGCCCGACACCGAGCACCGCCGCTTCGGCGACGTCGCGGCGGTGTGGGGGATGCTGGCCCGGCTGGACGCGATCACGGTGATCGACTCGGTGGTGGGTGCCGCGCCGGTGCGCGGTGGGGTGTCGGTCGGCACCTACTTGGGGTTGGCCGCGTTGAACCGGGTCTGCGAGCCTCGATCCAAACGGGCCTTCGCCGACTGGTGGGCCAGGACCGCGATGGGCCGGATCACCCGGATCCCGGTCGGGGCGCTGGATCATCGCCGGTTCTGGGATGCCATGGACGCGGTCACGGTGGGACAGCTGGAACAGATCGAGGCGGCGCTGACCCGGCGGATGATCGAAGTGTTCGGGCTGGACACCCACGCGTTGATCCTGGACATGACCAACTTCGCCACGTTCATCGACTCGGGCAACCAGCGGGCCCCGATCGCGCAGCGTGGCAAGGCCAAGCAGAAGCGCTACGACCTGCGCATCGTCGGTCTCGGGCTGGTCGCCACCCGCGACGGCGGTGTTCCGTTGCTGTCTCGCGCCTACCCGGGCAACCAGGTCGACGTCACCCAGTTCCAGCCCATGATCGAGGAGCTGGCGCAGCGCTACACCGCGACGCTGGGCGGGCCGGGTGCGGCCACGCTCACTTTCGACGCCGGTCAGAACTCGCTGCCCAACTTCACCCGGCTGGCCGAGCTGGGCCTGCACTTCGTCGGGTCGGTGCCCCCCAGCGACCATCCCGGCCTGCTGGCCCGCCCGGCCGCCGACCGCCATATCGTGCCGGCCTACGCCGAGGAGAACCTGACCGCGTTCGAGACCACCGCGCCGGTGCTGGGCCAGCAACGGCGGGTGATCCTGACCCACTCCCCGAGCCTGCACACCGCCCAGCAGGCCGGGTTCGCCCAGACCCTGCGCAAGGCCACCACCGCGCTGACCGAGCTGGCCGCCCGGCTCGCCCGCGGCCGCACCCGCCGACCCCGACCCAAGGTGCAGGCCGAGATCGACACCATCTGCGCGCCCCGCTGGGTGGCCCGAGTGATCACCACCGAGCTGACCGGGGACACCCCCGCCACACTGCGCCTGACCTGGCGGATCGACCCCACCGCCCAGGCCCGGTTGGAAGAGGAGATTTTCGGCAAACGCATCCTGGTCACCGACCACGACCAGTGGCCCCAAGCCCAGGTCATCGACGCCTACCGGTCCCAGGAACACCTCGAGGCCGGGTTCCGCCAGGCCAAAGACCCGCACGTGGTGTCCTTCGCCCCGATCCGCCACTTCACCGACCACAAGATCCGGGTGCACCTGTTCACCTGCGTGCTCGCCCTGGCCATCGCCCACCTGATGCGCCGCGAAGCCGCCCGCGCCGGCCTGCCCCTATCAGTGCCCGCGCTGCTGGCCGAGCTCGACGGCATCGGCGAGACCGTCCTGCTCTACCAGGGCGAACGCGGCCGGCCCCGGGCCCGGCACACGATCACCAGGATGACCTCCACCCAGCAGCGCCTCTACAAGCTGTTCGACCTCGGCCGATACACCCCCCACCGCTGACATGGGTAATACACCAAACTGAAGATCGAAAACTGCTGGGCCTGCGGAAACAGGGCCGAAGCCTCAAGATCATTGGAAACTCGGGCTAGGCGCCACGGGCAGGGGGACGAGCGAGGAAACATTTTGGGCGGTCAGGAGACTGTTCGAGGGTCTCGACGCCCGTGGCGCCCGCACCCTCGGGTCCGGCGAGCAGGAGGGTCCGCTGTCGTTGCGCCGGTGCCGGCGGTTGTCCCGCGCCGGCGGTCCAGCACGTCGACG
>DASUPQ010000263.1 GCA_036280995.1 Actinomycetota bacterium
GGACACGGCCGGGGCGACCGGGCTGCCGGTCCGCCGCACCAGCCAGGTGGCCAGGAACGGCGCCGTGCCCCCGAACAGCGGGAGCGCCCCCATGGTCAACCCATCACGGGTCAACCCATCACGGACCTCGACCCAGCCCGTCGGGGTCCGCCACACCAACGCCCCGGTATGACGATTCGACAAGAACGCATACCCATCGATCGGCGCAAACGGCGACGGCATCGCCGCATCCTGCAACCCCTCAGGGTCCTGGATGGCGGCCGGCTGCCGGTCGATGTTGGCGATCTCGACCTCCCCGCTCAGGTCCCTGGCCCGTCGTGCTTGGCAAGGTACGGCGGTGCGGGCGGGCCAGCATCCCCCCGATCGGGTGAATCGGACGCTCCGGCCGCCCCGGCCCGCCGCTCGCGGCCCTGCTTGACGGCGCCGAGCATGAGCCGCAGGACCAGGCCCACCACCAGCAGGTCGCCCACCATCTGGACCATGGTGGTGATGCGGGCGGCGTCGGTGACGGGGGCGATGTCGCCGAACCCGACGGTGGCGAACACCGTGATCGTGAAGTAGAGGGCGTCGGTGCGGCTCAAGGGCTCGGTGAAGGCCTCCGCCTGGGTGTCGGCCAGTTTCACGTAGGCGGCCGCGAACACCAGCAGGAACAGGGGGATGGCGGCGCCCAGGGCCTCGATGGCCCGCAGGGCCGGGTAGGCCGACCGCAGGATCGACCGGACCTGCCAGGTGATGACGGCGGCGAACAGCGCCAGCCCGGCGGCCAGCAGCACGAACGTGGAGGCGTCGACGACGGCCGTGAAGGGCAGGCGGTAGTACAGCACCACCAGCACGGTCGAGGTCAGCGTGGCCCGCAGCACCGCCTCGACCACCCGCCGCCGGGGTGTCGTCACCGACCGACCTCCCCCGGTATCGTGATGTCCCCCGCCCATTATGGGACCGCGGATCGGCCCTGGCGGCATCGTCCTGATCGGGTGATCCCACCGCCGGAAACCTCATCCCAAAAGGGTGATGCCGCGGTACTGGCCCGGTGCCATGGTTCGCTCGGTCATCCATGGCGGCCTGCCAGTGTGGCCGGCCGCGGGACAAGGAGGGAACCAGCAATGTCCAACGAGGCGTATCAGGCGTCCGGAGCCCGCGCGGACCGGGAGGCGAGCGGGTGGGCGGTCGGGTTCATCCTGTTCGCCGCGATCCTGATGATCATGTCGGGCATCTTCCAGGCCCTGCAGGGCCTGATCGCCATCTTCGAGAACGAGTTCTACGTCGCCACCCGCAACTACACCTTCCAGTTCGACGCCACCAGCTGGGGCTGGATCCACCTGCTGCTCGGCCTGGTGGTGGCCTTCGCCGGCTATGGGCTGCTGTCGGGCCGGACCTGGGCCCGGGTCGTGGCCATCACCCTGGCCGTCCTCAGCGCCATCGCCAACTTCCTGTTCATCCCCTACTACCCGTTCTGGTCGCTGCTCATCATCACCCTGAACGTGTTCGTGATCTGGGCCGTCGCCGCCCACGGCGGTGACCTGCGCGACCGGGTCTGACGGCGGGAGGTGGAGAGCCCGTGGCGCGGTGCCGCGCACGGGCTCCCACCATCAGCTGACGTCGCTCAGGCGCTCGTCTCCTCGCCGTGCAGGGCGCCCTGGAGCTGGGCCTCGGCGTCCTTGGACAGCGACGACTTCAGGACCGTCCCGCCGTACTGGCGCAGGCCCTCGACCGCCTTGTCCGGGGTCACCTTCTCCACGACCAGGAACAGGGCCGAGGTGCCGGGCTTGAGCATGTCCCGGACCTGGTCCTGGAACTCCTTGTCGATCCCGGTCTTCTCCACCTTGCCCATCAGGGCCCCGAGGCCGGCGCCGACCGCCATCCCGAAGAACGGGACGAAGAACAGCATGCCGAACAGCATGCCCCAGAACATCCCCCAGGTCGCTCCCGCCCCCACCGCGTGGTGGTTGGTGGTGACCCGCAGCTTGCCCTCGCGGTTGCGGACGATCGCCGCCACCGCGTCGGGCTGGATGATGAGGTCCCGCTCGAGGCGGCCGACCTCGTCCATCGCGGCCAGGGCCGTGGTCTCGTCGGGATACCCGATCGCCAACAGGTCTGCCATCGCTTCCCTCCCGTCACCGTCGGCGCCGGTCGCCGACGCGCCGGCCCATGGAACTCCGGAGCCAGGCCCGGAGCATCCTGCGGATGGGATGAATGGTGCCCTCACCCGTTCTGGGTGAGCGGCAGCAGGACCTGGAAGCGGGTGTCGCCCGGGGCCGAGGTGAAGCGCAGGTCGCCGTGGTGGCGCTGGACGACGATCCGCCAGCTGATGTCGAGTCCCAGGCCGGTGCCCTGGCCGACCGGCTTGGTGGTGTAGAAGGGCTCGAGGACGTGGGCGGCCGCCGCCTCGGGGATGCCGGCGCCGTTGTCGCCGATCTCGACCAGCACGTGGTCGCCCTCCCGGGCCGTGCGCACGGTCAGCCGGCCGGTGCCGTCCATGCCCCCCATGGCGTCGACGGCGTTGTCGACCAGGTTGGTCCAGACCTGGTTGAGCTCGCCGGCGTAGGCGGGCAGCTCGGGCAGCGACCGGTCGTAGTCCCGGACCACCTCGATGCCCGTCTCCAGCTTGTGCTTGAGCATCGTCAGGGTCGACTCGAGTCCGTCGTGGACGTCGACCTGCTGGAGCGGGCTGCGGTCCATCTGGCTGTACTGCTTGGCCGCGCCGATCAGGGCCGAGATGCGGGCGGACGCCTGGCCGACCTCGTCCAGCAGGCTCTCGGCCTCGCAGGTGATGGCGGCGAGCCCGACGGCGTGGGGCAGCGCCTCGGCCGGGATCGCGGCGGCGACCCGCTCCAGCCAGCCGGTGCCGACCCCGGCCGCGACCAGCGGCGGGGCCAGGTCCCAGGCGCCGGTGACGCCGTGCTCCTCCAGCCAGCCGCCCAGCTCGTCCTCGCGGTCGGAGGCCCCCAGCGGCGACAGCGGCGCCTGGTCGGCGCGGCCGGCGGCGGCCTGGCGGACGAGGGCGACCAGCTCGGCCAGCCGCCCCCCGTCGAGGCCGCCCCCGGCGAGGGCGGCCAGCTCATCCCAGAGGCCGTGCAGACGCTCGGCCAGGGTGGCCGTGGCCCGGGCGGCGGCCGTGGCCGGGTTGTTCAGCTCGTGGGTGAGGCCGGCGGTGACGGTGCCGAGGGCGACCAGCCGCTCGCGCGTGCTGAGCGTCTGCTGGGAGCCCATCCCCTGGATGGCGAACCCCTCCAGCATGTGGGTGGCCATCGGGAACCACTCCCGCACCGCCCGGCCGAAGTCCTCGGCGGACAGCACCCAGAAGCGGCAGTCGGTCACGGCACGCAGCCCGGTGCCGTAGGAGCGCGCCATCGGCAGGTCGAGGTAGGCAAAGAACGCCCCGGCGTAGGTGCCGCGGTGGTCGGTCCGGTTCACCTCGATCTCGCCGCCGGGGGCCCGCATGACCAGCGACAGGGTGCCCTCCAGGAGCACGTACAGGCAGGTCGCGGGCTCACCGACGCGGTAGATCGTGGTGCCGGCCTCGTAGGCGGCGACCTCGCCCCGCTCGGCCAGCCAGGCCAGCTGATCGTCGCTCAACCGTTCGAACAGGAACAGCTCGCGGAGGGCGGCGGGAGCGAGGCGCTCGGTCACTGGGCCTCCAGGTAGCGGTGGACGAGCTGGATGGCCATGGCGCCCTCCCCCACCGCCGAGGCGACCCGCTTCACCGAGTTGGCGCGGGCGTCGCCGGCGGCGAACACGCCCGGGACGCTGCCCTCCAGGTAGTAGGGGTCGCGGTCCAGCGGCCAGCCGCGCGGCCGCCGGCCGCCGCGAAGCAGGTCCGGGCCGGTGACGACGAAGCCCCTGGCGTCGCGCTCCACCACCTTGTCGAGCCAGTCGGTGCAGGGCGCCGCCCCGATGAACACGAACAGGAAGGCCGCCGGCACCTCCTCGACCTCGCCGGTGGCGGCGTCGCAGAGTCGCAGGCCCTCCAGGTGCTCGGTCCCCTCCACTCCGGCGACCTCGGTGTTGGTCCGTACCTGGATGTTGGCGGTGTCGCGGATCTGGCGGATGAGGTAGTGGGACATGGAGCGCTCCAGGCCGTCGGCGCGGACCAGCAGGGTGACCCGCCGGGCGTGCCGGGACAGGAACACGGCCGCCTGGCCGGCGGAGTTGGCGCCCCCGACGACGTACACGTCCTCGTCGGCGCAGGCCGGGGCCTCGGTCGCGGCCGACCCGTAGAAGATCCCGCGGCCGGTGAGCTCGGCCACGCCGGGCACCTTCAGGGTGTGGTAGCTGACCCCGGTGGCCAGGACCACGGTGTGGGCGGCGACCTCGCCGCCGTCGGCGAAGCGGACCACCCGGGACGAGCCGCGGGCCTCCAGGCCGGTGACGGTGGCGGCGGTGAGGACCTCGGCCCCGAACTTGCCGGCCTGGCGGCGGGCCCGGTCGGTGAGCTGGGCGCCGCTGACCCCGTCGGGGAAGCCGAGGTAGTTCTCGATCCGGGCGCTCTGGCCGGCCTGCCCGCCGGTGGCCTCCCGCTCGACCAGGACGGTTCGCAGCCCCTCGGAGGCGGCGTACACGGCCGCACCCAGCCCGGCGGGGCCGCCGCCGACGATGACGGTGTCGTAGAAGCCGGTGGCCGGGGTGGTCGGCAGCCCGACCCGGGCCGCCAGCTCCTCCACGCCCGGGTCGACCAGGGCGTCGCCCTCGGGGGTGACGACCAGGGGGACGCCGGCCTCGTCGAGCCCGGCCGCCTCGAGCAGCCGCCGGCCCTCGGGGTCGTCGGCGGTGAGCCAGCGGTACGCCACCGAGTTGCGGGCCAGGAAGTCCCGCACCTCGTAGGACCGCGCCGACCAGCGGTGCCCCACGACCCGGGTCGCGCCGGCCTGCTGGTCCCCGGTGTCGCGCCACAGCTCGATCAGCTCGTCCACCACCGGATAGAGCTTCTCGTCGGGGGGTTCCCACGGCTTCAGCAGGTAGTGGTCGAGGTCGATCACGTTGATCGCCTGGATGGCGGCGTCGGTGTCGGCGTAGGCGGTGAGCAACGCCCGCCGGGCGTTCGGGAACAGGTCCATGGCCTGCTCCAGGAACTCCAGGCCGCTCATCTCCGGCATCCGGTAGTCGGCCAGCAGCACCGCCACCGGGTCGCCGCGGAGCTTGATCTCGCGCAGCGCCTCCAGCGCCTGCGGACCCGACTCGGCCCGGACGACACGGTGGTCCTGCCCGTAGCGGCGGCGCAGGTCGCGGGCGACGGCGCGCGACACCCCGGGGTCGTCGTCGACCGTGAGCAGGACCGGTTTGCTGGTCTCCATGGTGCCCGATGGTAGGGTCGGGGCCGGACAGCAACAACCGCACGGGGGAACGCATGGCGCGCCTGGACCACGACCGCTGCTGCGACGAGGTCGTCACCCAGACCATGCTGCTCAGGGACACGGTCTCGGGCGCCGACCTGTCGCAGGTGGTGCCCACCACGCCCGACTGGACCCTGGGCGACCTGGCCCGCCACGTCGGCGGCAACCTCCTGGCGGGCGAGCAGGCCGTCCGCACCGGCACGGCCGTCACCGAGCCGGAGCGGCAGGTCCCGGGCCACGGCGGCCCGGCCGGCGACGACCCGGCGGCGCTGGACGCCTGGCTGGCCGAGGCGGCCGAGCGGTTCGCCGAGACGCTGCGCAAGGCCGGGCCCGCCACCGAGGCCCAGATCTGGGTGGTCCGCTGGCCCACCGCCGCCTGGGCCCGCCGCGCCGCCCACGACGTGGTCGTCCACCGCGCCGACGCCGCCGGGGCGGTCGGCGCCGCCTACCTGGTCGACCCGGAGGTGGCCGCCGACGCCGTCGACGAGTTCCTCGACCTGCTGAGCAATCCCCAGGTCGCCGGGTCCGGGGACGGCGGCGGGGACGCCGGACTCCGCGGGACCGTGCACCTGCATGCCACCGACACGCCTCCCGGGCTGGCGTCGGAGTGGCTGGTCGAGCTGGAGCCCCCCACGTTCAGCTGGCGCCTGGCCCACGAGAAGGCGACCGTGGCCGTCCGCGCCCCGGTCGCCGACGTGCTCCGGGTCGTGACCCGCCGCCTGCCGCCCGGTGACGGCGCCGTCGAGGTCCTCGGCGACCGGGCCCTGCTCGACGCCTGGCTGGAGCGGCTCGTCCTTCGCTGACCCGGCGGCGGTCAGCCGCGGCGGCCGCGGGTGCGGTCGAGCTGGCGCCGGTCGCGCTTTGTCGGGCGGCCCATGCCGGGGTCGCGGCGGCCCGGCCACGCCTGAGGGTCGCGGGGCGGTGGCGGCGGGCTGCGGTCGATCAGGCACTCGGCCGCCGGACCGGCCCCGACCCGGGTCTCGATCGGCCGCACGACCTCGACGACCCGTTCCCGGTCGCCGACCCGGAGGCGGACCGTGTCGCCCTCCTTGACGGTGGCCGCCGGCTTGGCCCGGGCCCCGTTGACCTGCACGTGCCCGGCCCGGCAGGCCTGGGCCGCCCCGGACCGGGTCTTGGTCAGCCGCACCGCCCACAGCCAGCGGTCGACCCGGACCTTGTCCACGTGGCGCAGGGTCAGCGGGCGTCGTACGGCGGCTGGATCCGCCTGCTCTCCGGGGCGCGACCCGGCTCCTCGCCCTCGCCGAAGGCGCGGCTGATCGACCGCAGGGCCGAGGTGACCTCGCTCGGGATGACCCAGAAGGTGCTGCCCTCACCCTTGGCCAGCTGGGGCAGGGTCTGGAGGTACTGCCAGGCCAGCAGCTTGGGGTCGGCGTCGTTCTGGTGCACGGCCTGGAACACGGTCTCGATCGCCTGGGCCTGCCCCTCGGCCTTGAGGATGGCCGACTGGCGCTCGCCCTCGGCCCGCAGGATGGCGCTCTGCTTCTCCCCCTCGGCGGTCAGGATCTGCGACTGGCGCACGCCCTCGGCGGTCAGGATGGCCGCCCGCTTGTCACGGTCGGCCCGCATCTGCTTCTCCATCGCCTGCTTGATCGGGGCCGGCGGGTCGATGGCCTTGATCTCCACCCGGTTGACCCGGATCCCCCACTTGCCGGTGGCCTCGTCGAGCACGCCCCGCAGCTCGCTGTTGATCTTCTCCCGGGAGGTCAGCGTCTGCTCCAGATCCATGCCGCCGATCACGTTGCGCAGGGTGGTCACGGTGAGCTGCTCGGCCGCCTGGATGAAGTTGGAGATCTCGTAGGCCGCGGCCCGGGCGTCGGTGACGTGGAAGTACAGCACCGTGTCGATGTTGACCACGAGGTTGTCCTCGGTGATCACCGGCTGGGGCTGGAACGACACCACCTGCTCGCGCAGGTCGATCGTGGGCCGCACCCGGTCGACGAACGGGATGACGAAGTTGAGACCGGGCTCCAGGGTCTTGTAGTAGCGGCCCAGCCGCTCCACGTTCCGGGCCCGCGCCTGGGGCACGATCCGCACCGAGCGGACCACCACCAGCGCCGCCAGCAGCGCGGCGACGAAGGCGACGACGGCGACGACTTCCATTTGGTCACTCCCGCGGGTACACGAGGGCGGTCGCCCCCTCGATCTCGATCACGTCAACGGTGGTCCCGGGCGGGATCACCAGGGTCTCGTCGTAGGCCCGGGCCGACCACTCCTCGCCGCCGATCCGCACCCGCCCGGCATGGCCGGTGACCTCCTGCACCACCCGGGCCTGCCGCCCCACCAGCGCCGCCACCCCGAACCGGTGCTGCGGCCCGAACCTGGGGCGGAGCTGCCGCCTGACCAGCGGCCGGATCCCGACCAGCCCGGCCACGGCCACCACGGCGAAGGTGACGCCCTGCCAGAACACGTCGAGCCCCAGCGCCGCCGCCCCGGCCGCGGCCAGCGCCGCCACGGCCAGCAGGCCCAGCGCGGCCGTCAACGTGAGCAACTCGGCGACCCCGAGGATCGCCGCGAGAATGATCCAGACAACCGATTCCATCGCCGCGTGTTCCTCCCAGCCCAGAATACGCCTGCACGCTGCGGCAGGAAGTCACCTCGGTGACAGCGGTTGGCGACCGTCTTGCCGCTGAACACCCGCCCCGGCCCTACCGGCGTTTCCACCGGGCCCTCGCCGGAACGAAGGCAGCATGAGCTACCATCATAATGGCATTTGATGGTAGCATGCATGCATGGATGTTGCCGAACTCCCGCTCGTCGGCGGGCACCCGGCGCTCGATCTGGTGAACACCGTCGAGCGCGGGACGCCGGCTCCGGGCGGCCAACCGCTGGACTACCTGACCGATCCGCCGGCGCTGCTGCGCTGGGCACGGCGCGTGAGCATGGTCGACGAGGCGGAGGTCGGTGCCGTCACCGACAGCTGGGAGCGGGACCCGAGTTCAGCGCACGCCGCCCTGGCGGCCGTCCGAGACGTCCGGGAAGCGCTCCACGTGGCCCTGCTGGCGGCGATCGGTGCGGTCCCATCCGACACCGGGACCGTCGCCGGCGCCTTGGAGCGGCTGCACAGCAGGTGGGCTGCCGCGGTCGGACGCTCCCGGCTGGTGCTCGAACCCGAGGGGGCGGCCGCGGCCCAGCTGGCTGTCGGGGCGACGCCGGGGCCACTGGTCCCTGACCGCGCCGCCGCCGCCGCCGTGGACGTGCTTCGCACGGCCGAGCTGGCCCGCCTGCGGCGCTGCCCCCCCGATGCCGGGGGCTGCGGCTGGGTCTTCCTGGACCAGAGCCGCAACGGCTCGCGCCGGTGGTGCCGGATGGCCGACTGCGGAACAACGGCCAAGGCCCGCCGTCTCACCGAGCGTCGACGCGCCGCCCGGGCGCCTTTACCAAAGTAGCTACCTGCTGAATCAATAGCGGAGGAAGCATGACTGGGAGGCGCAGCACCGCAACGGCGGTCGCGGCCCTGCTGGCGCTGGCGGTGGCCGCCTTCACCTACGTCACCGCCGAGACCTTGCCGATCGGCCTGCTCCTGCTCATGACGGCGGACCTGGACGTCGCTCCGTCGGCCGTCGGCCTGCTGGTGACCTACTACGGGCTGGTCGTCGTGGTCGCCTCCCTCCCGCTCACCCACGTGACCCGGCGGGTGCCGCGCCGGCAGCTGCTGGCCGGCCTGTTGGCCGTGTCCGTCCTGGCCACCTGGGTGTCGGCCGCTGCCTCCAGCTACTGGGTGCTGCTCGCCGCCCGGGTGGTCACCGCGCTGAGCCAGGCGCTGTTCTGGTCGATCGTGGTCCCGACGGCCGCCGGGCTCTTCCCGCCGCGAGTACGCGGCCGGGTGATCGCGGTGGTGTTCGCCGGAAGCTCACTGGCCGCCGTCCTGGGCCTGCCGGTGGGGACCTGGCTCGGCCAGCAGGCCGGCTGGCGGACCGCGTTCCTGGGGCTGAGCGCGTTCGGGCTTGCGGCGATGGTCACCATCGCCACCTGCCTGCCGACCGCCATGCCGGGAGGCGGCCACGCCGCCCGCGGAACCACCCCGGATGCGCGCCGCTACCTGACGCTGATGGCGATGACCATCTTGGCCACCACCGGCACGTTCGCCGCCTTCACCTACGTCGCACCGTTCCTCACCGAGGTCAGCCAGTTCCCGGCGGCGGCGACCGGGCCGTTGCTGCTGGTTCGTGGCGTGGCGGGCATCGTCGGGGTCGCCGTCGGCGGGGCCCTGGTCGACCGCAGCCCATGGGCGGCGATGCTCATCCCGGTCACGGCCCAGGCCACGGCGCTGCTCGGCCTCTACGCCCTGGGCGCGACACCGGTCGCCGCCGCCGGGCTGGTCGCGCTGTCAGGGCTGTCGTTCGCCGCCCTGACCACCGCCCTGGCCAGCCGGGTCCTCCAGGTCGCGCCGGGCAGCGCCGACCTGGCGGCCGCCGGCGCGTCCACCGCGGTCAACGTCGGCATCACCGCCGGCGCGTTGATCGGCAGCATCCTGCTGCCCGGCCTCGGTGTCCGCAGCACCGCCCTCGTCGGCGGCCTGCTGAGCCTCGCCGCCCTCGGCGTCGCCCTCTGCGAGCCGCTGGTCGCCGCCAACGGCCGCATGCGGGTAACCATCTGCCCTCGTTTCCTGGCAGGCGGTGCTGGCGGGCGAGCAGCAGCCTCGGGCTGACGGTGCAGGCCAGCGAGGGTTGGGCCAACCTGCCCGCGGGGAGCGC
Organism: Actinomycetota bacterium; assembly: GCA_036280995.1. Lineage (NCBI taxonomy): Bacteria > Bacillati > Actinomycetota > Actinomycetota bacterium. The sequence goes on from DASUPQ010000263.1 coordinate 10,046, forward strand.
GTCCGCCCCAAGCGGTGCCAGCCCGAGGCTGCCCGGGCCGGATAGCCAGCCGGGTCAGCTGCCAATCTGCCCCGCCGGACGGCAGACCGTCCGAGCATCGGCGCCCTGGGTATCCCTGACCCTGAAGCTGGCCCGGCGCCGACCCCGCAGCAGATCACCGATGCCGCCAAGCAGCTGTTCTCGGCCGACGCCGCCGGGCGCCCGGCTCCAGCACGTGGAGGTCAGTCCGGGTGACCGGCCGTCCGGTCCCGTTCGTCGGCGACGCGGTCCCGCTCGTCGGCGATCCGGTCACGGTCATCAGCGGCCCGCTCGCGCGCATCAGCGAGGCGGTCGCGCTCGTCGGCGGCATGGTTGCGTTCGTCGGCGTGGCGGTCCCGCCCCTCGGCAGCGACCTGAGCCTGGTCAAGCGCCGCCCGGCGCTCGGCCATGTCGGCCTGGGCGTCCTGGAGGGCCTGCTCGGCGGCCTGGGCGCGGACCTCGGCCTCCCGCACCCGGACATCGTCCAGGGCCAGGGCGGCCAGCCGTTCACGCTGGGCGTCCTGGAC
>DASUPQ010000264.1 GCA_036280995.1 Actinomycetota bacterium
GAAGGTCCCACCGGTCCGGTCGATGGTGCGGACCTGGTGGCGGGTGAGCGGCTGGACGCAGTGGTCCTGGGGGGTGTCGGCGTCCAGGTTGTAGTCGAGCAGCCCGGCCCAGCCGCGCCGCAGCCCAACCACCTCATAGCCCCGGTCGGCGGCGGCGTAGACCAGCGTCTTGATGCAGGGGTTGAGACCGGGGACGTCGCCCCCGCCGGTGAGCACACCGATCCTGGTCATGCGCATGCCTCCAACAAGGGGAAACCGGGGGAATGGGCATCCTTGCCCTGGAACTGCCGGCCGGCAGCGGCCGTGACCAGTAAGCATAGCGCCCGCTGGTGGACGACGCCCCAGCCGGCACAGATATAAGGATTGACTTATATAAGCTCAAAGTGAGACACTGGGCCGCATGCACGCGTTCGACGTTCTCGGGGACCCGGTCCGGCGCCGGATCCTGGAGCTGCTCGCCGCCGGCGAGCAGCCCTCCGGCGCCGTCAGCGCGGTGATCCAGCGGGAGTTCGGCATCACCCAGCCGGCGGTCTCGATGCACCTGCGGGTCCTGCGGGACAACGGGTTCGCGACCGTGCGGGCCGAGGGCGCCCGCCGCCTGTACGCCGTGGACACCGGTCCCCTTCAGGAGGTGGACGCATGGCTGGAGCACTTCCGCGGGTTCTGGACCCAGCACCTGGACGCCCTGGCCACCGAGCTCGCCCGTGGGAGGCGCGAGCGCGACCGGAGGGAGAGGGACGGATGAACGACATGGCAAGCGAGATCGAGGCCATCAACCGCTCGGTCGGCCGCCGGAGCATCGCCACCGGCGACGGCCCCTCGGTCGTGCTGCGGCGCAGCTACGACGCGCCGATCGAGGACGTCTGGGACGCCTGCTCGGACCCGGACAGGCTCAAGCGCTGGTTCCTGCCGGTCTCCGGGGACCTCCGCCTCGGCGGGAGGTTCCAGATCGAGGGCAACGCCGGCGGCGAGATCCTCCGCTGCGACCCACCGCGCCTGCTGGCCGTCTCCTGGGTGTACGGCGACAACCCGGCCGACGAGGTCGAGCTGCGGCTGGCCCCGGGGTCGGACGGGACCACCGTGCTCGAGCTGGAGCACGTCTCGGCCCCCCCGGGGACGGCCGACGGCCTGGCCGGGGTCGGGGTCGGCTGGGACCTGGCCGTGTTCGCCCTCGGCGTGCACCTGGCCGGCCAGACGATCGACCCCACCGGCCTGGAGCAGACGCCCGAGTACCGCCGGTTCGTCGTCCTGAGCAGCACCGCCTGGGGGGCGGCGCTGGAGGCGGCCGGCATGGCCACCGCCGCCGAGGCCGCGGCCGTGGTCGAGCGGACCACCGCCTTCTACGCCCCCGGCGTGGACGAGGAGGCCTAGCCCGGCTGCCGGGCCCGCGGCCGGGGCACGCCGGTGTCGGCAACCACGGCCCTGGTCGTGGGGAGGTCCCTTGACGCCGCCTCCCATTCGTCGGCCGGGGGGCCGGCGTAGATGCCGGTGTGCTCGGCCGCGGCCATGGTGGCCTGGTCCTCGCGGAGGAAGCCGAGCTGGGCCACCTGGGGACGAATGGCCCAGTCGAGCAGCCAGTCGAGCGCCACCCGGATGCGGTTGCCGTTGCACGGCAGGGCGAGCAGGTGGTAGCCGCGGGTCACGACCAGCCCGGGCAGCCCGCCCAGGGCCACCCCGAGCGGCGAGGCGACCGCCTCGAAGCCCCCCAGGTCGACCACGAACCCGAGGTCCCGGTGGCGGTAGGGGACCGCCTTGCCGAACCCGAGCGAGGCGGCCACGTTGCGGGCGGCCAGCTTGCCCTGGCGCTGGGCGTGCTGGGCGGTCTGGCCGGTGAGCTTGCCCGGCTGGGTCAGGTCGGGGACGGCGGCCGCGTCGCCGAAGGCGAACACCTCGGGCACGCCGGGGACCCGGAGGTCGGCCCCGACGACCAGCCGCCCCCGCTCGGTCGGCAGCCCGAGGGTCTCGATCAGCGGGCTCGGGGTGACGCCGGTGCACCAGACCAGGGTGTGGGTCGGGATGGTCTCGCCGTCCGAGAGCCGCACCTTGCCCTCGGTGGCCTCCTCGACGGTCGTGCCCAGCCGGACCTCGACCCCGCGGCGGCGCAGCACCTCCATGGCGTCGTCGCCCAGCCCCCGGTCCAGCTCCGGCAGCACCCGGGGGGCCAGGTCGACCAGGACCCAACGCAGGTCCTCGGCCCGCAGCCGCGGGTACTCGGCAGCCGCCCGCGTGGTGACGTGCTGCATCTGGGCCGCGACCTCGGTGCCCGAGTAGCCGGCCCCGACGACCACGAAGGTGCAGCAGGCGCGCCGGCGGGCCGGGTCGTCGGCGGCGTCGGCGTTGTCGAGCTCGCGCAGCACATGGTCACGCAGGTAGGCGGCCTCGGCCAGGGTCTTCAGGCCGAGGCCGTGCTCGGCCACCCCGGGGATGTTGAAGGTGCGGGTGACCCCGCCGGGGGCGAGGACCAGCCGGTCCCAGGCCAGCTCGTGGTCCGACCCGTCCATGCGGCGCAGGGTCGCGGTGTGGCCCTGGACGTTGACGGCGACCACGTGCCCGAGGAGCACCCTGGCCCGGCGCAGGGCGGCGTGCAGCCCCACGGCGATGTGGCGGGGCTCGACCACACCGGCGGCCACGTTGGGCAGCAGGGGGCTGTAGAGCAGGTAGTCGGCCGAGCTGGCCAGCAGCAGCTCGGCGGCGTCGGGGGGCAGGTGCTTCTCCAGGCGCCGCATGCAGTGGAACCCGGCGAAGCCGCTGCCGACGACGAGCACGGTCGGCGGGCGCGAGGGTGTTGTGCGCTGAGGTGAGGACATGGGTAGATGGGTAGCACGTCGGCCGAGGAGGAATCCATGCGCGACTACCGCACCCATCGTCCCGGCACCTACCAGGAGATGATCTCGGGCTTCCGCTGGGAGGTCCCGGCCAGCTACAACCTGGCCGCTGACGTGCTCGACAAGCACGAGCCCGACCGCCCGGCCATGCACTTCGTGTCCGACGAGGGCCGCGACGAGCACTGGACCTTTGGTGAGATGCGGCGGCTCACCGACCGCACCGCCAACACCCTGCGGGAGCTGGGGGTCGGCAAGGGCGACCGGGTGGCGGTGATGGCCCCGGCCTCGCCCGAGATCGCGGCCAGCTTCCTGGCCACCTACAAGTGCGAGGCGATCCTCCTCTCGATGTCGGTGCTGTACGGCGACGACTCGATCGCCTACCGGCTCAACGACTCCGAGGCCAAGGTGCTGGTCACCTCGGCCGCCCACCGCGACCGGGTGGCCGCCCTGCTCGACAAGGCGCCGTCGGTGGAGCGGCTGGTGGTGGTCGGCGGCAGCGGCGACGAGAGCTTCGAGGAGCTGACCGGGGCGGCCGCCGACCGCTACGAGACCCCGGCCACCGACCCCGACACCCCGGCCCAGCTCTACTACACCTCGGGCACGACCGGCCTGGCCAAAGGGATCCTGCACGCCCACCGCTACCTGCTCGGCCACGAGGAGTTCCAGTTCAGCCACGACGTCCGGGCGGGCGAGCTGTTCCACTCCACCGGCGAGTGGGCCTGGATCGCCGGGATCGTGCCCGGCATCCTCGGGCCCTGGCGCTTCGGGGTGGAGACGCTGGTCCACGGCCGCAAGGGCGGGTTCGACCCGGGCAAGGCGCTGCGGCTGATCGCCGACCACGGGGTCGGCAACCTGTTCACCACCCCGACCGCCATCCGGGCCATGATGGGCGTGTCCGAGGCGGCCGGGCTGGACTTCTCGGTGCGCCTGGCCTGCTCGGCCGGGGAGCCGCTCAATCCCGAGGCGATCGCCTGGTGGGCCCGGACCGTCGGCTGCCCGATGCTCGACTACTACGGCCTCTCCGAAAGCTACCCGCTGTGCGGCAACTACCCGACCGTCGAGGTCCGGCCCGGCTCCATGGGCCTGCCCCTGCCCGGCTGGGAGGTGGCCATTCTCGACCCCGACGAGCAGCCCGTCCCCCAGGGCGAGCCGGGCGAGATCTGCCTCAAGGCCCGGTCCAACCCGCACTACCCGCTCGGCTACTGGAACCGGCCCGAGGACTCCAAGGAGGTCTTCGGCGGCGACTGGTTCCACACCAAGGACACCGCCCGCCAGGACGAGGACGGCTACGTCTGGTACTCGGGCCGGGCCGACGACGTGATCATCTCGGCCGGCTACCGGATCGGGCCGTTCGAGGTCGAGAGCACCCTGCTCGAGCACCCGGCGGTGGCCGAGTCGGCGGTGGTGGCCAGCCCCGACGCGCAGCGCGGCCACGTCGTCAAGGCCTACGTCCGCGTGGTCCCGGGCACCGAGCCGGGCGACGAGCTGGTCGCCGAGCTGCAGCGGCACGTCCGCGAGCGCCTGTCGGCCTACGCCTACCCGCGCAAGGTGGAGTTCGTCGACGACCTGCCCAAGACCCTCACCGGCAAGATCCGCCGTTCCGAGCTGCGCAAGGCCGACACCGGGACCGGAGGGGACGGCGGCTGAGTTGAGCCGGGCGTCGGGCCCGGGGTACCGTCTGGCGCCATGTACGACACCCGCTGGCCACGGCCGGGGCCGGCGATGGCGGCCGTCGCCGCCGTGCTCGGCCTGGTCGCCGGGGCCATCCTCGGCCTCTCCTCCCCCGGGTCGGCGCCCCCGGCCCAGGCCCGCGCCCCGGTGGAGCCGACCTTCGCGCCCACCAGCACGACCATCCCAGAGGAGTTCCACACGGTGGTCCTGGGCAGCTACAACGACCGCGCCCGGGCCGATGCGCGCCTGGTCGCGGTCCGCACCATGGGGGTCGAAGACGCCGGTATCCTCGACAACGAGCAGTACGTCCTGGGCACCGCCTTCGCCGTCTTCAGCGGTCGCTACGAGACCCAGGAGGAGGCCCGGGCCCACCAGCAGGAGCTGGCCGGGTACGGCATCCCCGAGCGGGACCGCTACTACAAAAAGGTGACCAGGCGCGCCTGAGGGGGTAGGCAACCCGACCGGGGAGGTGTCGCCGATGCCGATGTCCGCTCACGAGGTCCGCCAGGCGCTGCACGAGCTCGGCGACCTGCGCTATGCCGCCGGCGACCTCGACGACGCCCTGCACCGGATCGTCCAGTGCACCCACGACCTGTTCGCCGTCGACGGGGCCAGCCTCATGCTGATCGACCCCGACCAGCTGCTGCGCAGCGTCGCCGACTCCGACGAGCGTGTCGGCCACCTGGAGGAGCTCCAGATCGAGCACGGCGAGGGCCCTTGCATCGACGCCTTCGACGACAAGGAGCTGGTCCACGCGGCCGATCTGGCCGCCGAGAAGCGCTGGCCGGACTTCTCCCCGGCCGCGGTCGAGCGGGGCCTGCGGGCCGTGCTGGCCAGTCCCATCCCCTACAACCAGATGGCGATCGGGGTGGTCGCGGTGTTCTCGACCAGGGCCAACCCCTGGTCGCCCGAGGGGGAGCTGGCCCTGATCGCCTTCACCGACCTGGCCGCCCTGACCATCGCCAACACCATGCAGAGCGAGCAGCGGGGCGAGCTGGCCGAGCAGCTCCAGCGGGCCCTGGACGCCAGGGTGATCATCGAGCAGGCCAAGGGCGCCCTGGTCGCCCGCGACGGCGTCACCCCCGGGGAGGCGTTCGAGCAGATGCGCCGCCGGGCCCGGACCGAGCGCCGCCGCGTGGTCGAGATCGCGCGGGAGATCATGATCACCGCCCGCCGCCCCGAAGTCGGGGGCTGACGGCACAATCTTCCCATGACCACCGACCCGCTGGAGGCCCTGCGGCGGCTCTGCCTCGCCCTCCCCGAGGCGACCGAACGCCTCAGCCACGGCGAGCCGACCTGGTTCGTCCGCGGCAAGACGACCTTCGTCAGCTACGCCGACCACCACCACGACGACCGCCTCGCCTTCTGGTGCGCCGCCCCCCAGGGCACCCAGGAGGCCCTGGTCGCCGCCGACCCCACCCGCTTCTTCCGTCCCCCGTACGTCGGCCAGCGCGGCTGGCTCGGCGTCTACCTCGACGTCCCCGTCGACTGGGACGAGATCGCCGAGCTCGTCACCGACGCCTACCGGACCGTCGCCCCCCGGCGCCTGGTCGCCGAGCTCGACGCCCGCCAGCCCTAGGGCGGCGCCGTCTCCAGCAGGCCCTCGCGGACCAGGCGGCGGACCAGGACCAGGCGGCTGGTGGGGTCGAGGTGCGCGGCCAGGTCGGCGACGGTCAGGCGGTCGCGGGCCGCGATCTCCCGCATGGCCGGGGCCAGGCGGGCGGGCATGCGCAGGCTGCGGTCCCCGAGCCGCACCTCCAGGCGGTCCTGGTGTTGGCGCAGGCGGCAGCTGGCGCCGGGACGCCGCCGGACCACCGTGTCCTGGCCGATCTCCTCCAGGGCCAGGAGCTGCTGCAGCTGCCCGGTCAGGAGCGGCGGCCGGCTGGACCAGAAGCGGTCGGCGGCGGCGGCCGCCACCGCGCCCGGGTCCAGCTTGTCGAGCCGGCGCCGCAGCTCGGCGAGCTGCTCGGCGACGCCGGCGGTGAGCGCGGCCGGGTCGGCCGCGTACCCGGCGGGCAGCGGGGCCGGCGACAGGGCGTCCCGGACCACCGCGGCGACCGCCGGGCCCACCGCGTCCGTCCAGGTCGCCGGGACCACGCCGACGGTCAGGTGGACCGAGGCGGTCGCGGCCGTCCAGGCGGCGTGCGGGTAACGCTGGGGGAGGTAGAGGCAGTCGCCCGGCGCCAGCTCGGCCTCGAGCAGCGGCGGCCCGGGCTCGCCGCCCGGGGCGTGCACGTCCCAGCGCTTGTGGCCGTGGACCTGGAGCACGAACACGTCGTGGGTGTCGTGGTGGACGCCGAGCCCGCGCGCGGCGGGCGGGGTGACGTAGGCGTTGACCTGGACGGGGTGGGTCAGGGCGAGCTCGAGGTCGCGGCCGAGGCGGGCCAGCGGCGGCCAGAAGCGGTGCAGGCTCTGCAGCACGATGGTGGCCCCGGCGTGGAAGTGCTCGTACACCAGCCCCGGGTCGGCGAGGTCACCCACGGGCCGGCCACCCACCCGTCCCGGCCTGGTGTAGGACCGTGGGTCGAGCTCCCGGCCGTGGGTGACCAGGCGGAAGGCCGGGTGGCGGGGTGTGGTCGAGGACAGGATGTGGTCGACGTCGCCCAGGCTGAACAGGTCGGCGAAGGCGGCCGGGTCGGCCGCCGGCCGGTACAGCGGCGCCCGCGCCCAGTGCGCGCGGGCGAACCGGTCCGGGTCGCCGACGAGGCGGGCGAGGACGTCGCCGGCCGCGCCGTCCCGCGGGTCGCTACCGGCCGGGCTCGCCGGCGTCGGCATCCCCGGGCTCCCCGACGTCGGTCCGGTCGACGGTGCCCGAGTCGGCGACGTCCATCATCGCACCGGTGTCGCTGGCCCC
>DASUPQ010000265.1 GCA_036280995.1 Actinomycetota bacterium
AGCAGCCCCGACAGGTCGGACCCGCCCAGCCGGGCCCGCCAGGTCTCGGCCACCGACCGGCGCAGCAGGTGCTGGAGCAGCTCCAGCTCCCGGCCCTCCTCGAGCTGGTCGAACTCGACCTTGCCCAGCGAGACCGGGACCACCGCCGGGAGGTCGACCACCCGGGCCACCGGCGGCTCCTCGCCACAGATGGCGGCCCGGCGGGCGGCCGAGGCCGCGACGGTCTCGGCGGCGGCGATGGCGAAGCGGGCCGAGACGCCGGAGCGGGCGTCGATCTGGGGCGACTCGCGCACCGCCCGGGTGAAGCGGGCGATGACCTCGAGCAGGTGCCCGGGGACCAGCGGCCGGCCGAGGGGCTGCTCGTCCCAGGCCAGCACCGCCTCCTGGCGGATGAGGGTGACCTCGTCGTCCAGGCGCAGCGGGTAGTGGGTGCGGACCTCGGCCCCGAAGCGGTCCTTGAGCGGGGTGATGATACGGCCCCGGTTGGTGTAGTCCTCGGGGTTGGCGCTGGCGATCAGGAGCAGGTCGAGCGGCAGCCGCAGCTGGTAGCCGCGGACCTGGATGTCGCGCTCCTCGAGCACGTTGAGCAGGGCCACCTGGATCCGCTCGGCCAGGTCGGGGAGCTCGTTGACGCTGAAGATGCCCCGGTTGGTGCGGGGCACGAGCCCGTAGTGGACGGTCTCGGGGTCGCCGAGGGTGCGGCCCTCGGCCACCTTGATGGGGTCGATGTCGCCGATCAGGTCGCCGACGCTGGTGTCGGGGGTGGCCAGCTTCTCGCCGTAGCGCTCGGAGCGGTGCCGCCAGGCCACCGGCAGCTCGTCGCCCAGCTCGTCCAGCCGCCGCCGGCAGGCGACGCAGATGGGCACGTACGGGTGGTCGTTGATCTCGCAGCCGGCGACCACCGGGGTCCACTCGTCCAGCAGGTGGTGCAGGGACCGGATCAGGCGGGTCTTGCCCTGCCCGCGCTCGCCCAGCAGCACGATGTCGTGGCCGGCGAGCAGGGCCCGCTCCAGCTCCGGGAGGACGGTGTCGTCGAAGCCGACGATCCCGGGGAAGCGCTCCCCTCCGTCGGCCAGCCGGGCCAGGAGGTTGTCGCGGAGCTCGTGCTTGACCGCCTTGTAGCGGTGACCGGCGGCCCGGAGGCCGCCGAGGGTGGTGGGGGTCGGCGGGGTGGCGGAGGTCATGCGCGCCCTTCTGTCGCTTGCGGTGCCACGCCCATGGTGGCCCCGCGCGCCCCATTGCGCACCCCCGGTCGGGCAGGCTATAGTTAACCAGATGGTAAGGTATTCTTCTTCGACCCTGGACCGGACCTTCGCGGCCCTGTCCGACCCGACCCGCCGCGAGATCCTCGACCGCCTGGCCGAGGGGCCGGCCACCCTCGGCGAGCTGCGGCGGCCCTTCGACATGACCCTCCCGGGCCTGATGAAGCACGTCCGGGTCCTCGAGGAGGCCCAGCTGGTGGTGACCGAGAAGAAGGGCCGGACCCGCGAGTGCCGGCTCGGCGCCGATCCGCTGGACGACGCCGCCCAGTGGATCGGGACCTACCGGCGCCGCTGGGAGCGCCGGCTGGACCGGCTCGGGAGCTACCTGGAGCGGCGGAAGGGAGCGAGCCCATGAGCGACGACCTGCGGCTGGAGCGCGTGTACGACGCCGCCCCGGAGATCGTCTTCGACGCCTTCACCGACCCGGACGCGCAGAAGGAGCTGTACGCCGACGGGCCCGAGTGGGTCGTGGAGTCGGCCTGCGACCTGCGGGTCGGGGGCCGCTGGACGATCGAGTTCGGCCCGCCGGGCGGGCCGCCGGCCCGCGAGACCAACGTGTTCACGGTGGTGGAGCGGCCGCGGCGCCTCGGCTGCGTGAGCACCATGACCATGCCGGACGGGACCAGCTTCGACACCGACCTGGAGGTCACCTTCGAGGAGGAGGCGCCCGGCCGGACGCGGCTGACCATCGTCCAGCGCGGCTTCCCGACCACCGGGCTCCGCGACGAGCTCGCCGGCGGCTGGCCCGACGTCCTGGACGGGCTCGGCCGGGTCGT
>DASUPQ010000266.1 GCA_036280995.1 Actinomycetota bacterium
AAGCCGGCCCAGGCCCACCACACGCTGCTAAACAACCCAGCGAACACCAGGACACCGTGAAGCGTGCGGTCGTCGCGCAACCCGACCGCGAGCTCGGCGACGACCAGCACGAAGGCCAGATCAAAGAACAGCTCCAGCCAGGTCGCCGTGCGCTCGTCCCCGCTGTCCGTGTCGGTGTGCTGCAGCTGCGGCGGACGGATCAACCCAGACCACTTCACCAGCGCCAACCCCGGCTAATCGTCCTGGCCGGCGGCTCGCTGGCGTCGGTCGGCGGCCTGGTCACGCTCGTCAGCGTCATCCTGGGCTCGGTCCAGCGCCATCAACTGTCCTTCTGCCTGGTTCCAGCCGGCACAGCCTCGCGTGCCGTCTGGTGGATGGTCACCTATCCGGCCGCGCAAACAGGCTGTCACCAGTCCACCCTCACCGGCGGGCCGCGGCTGCACGGCGCCACGGCAGACTGGGGCGAGCTGGCAGATAGTGGCGCCGGTCGAGGGATACTCGTAGGGGGTCAGGGTCCAAATCCCCTCAGCTCCACCACACGACGCATCGGCAGGGTTCCCGCTCGGGCCGTGGCCCCATGCTCGTCACGCGAGAGGACCACAGGAGGTGCCGATGGCCGTCCGGCTCACGATCCATTACGACAACCTGGCCGGCCTGGCCCGGCCGCATCTGCGGCTGTGGCATGCGGGCGCCAGCCCCGTCGACCTGGTCCCAACCGGCGCGGACGAGTTCGGCCCCCTGTGGGAGCTGTCGCTGGTGCGTCCGGAGTTGACCTTCACCTTCACGGCCAGCCCGGGCGCTGCCCAGACCGACGGCCACGACCGCCGCGTCCGCCTGCTGGTCCGGGCCGACGGCGGCCTCGACCCCGGCCAGGTGTGGTGCCGGGGCGACCGGGCCTTCGTCTACCCGGTCCGCCCGGCCGACCCCCAGCCCGAACCGGCCGGGGACCTCCTGGCGCGGCTGGCCGCCGACCCCGGTTTCCCGGCCGGGCTGGAGCTGCCGTCCGCCGGCGGCCGGTCCGGGTTCGGGGCCAACCTGCTTGCCGACAGGCGGGTGCTGTTCGGGCTCTACCACCCGACCGCGGCCCGCGTGTTCGTGGCCGGCAGCTTCAACGACTGGCAGCATCCCGGCCACCAGCGGCCGGACCCCGACGCGTTCGTCGAACTCGAGCTGTTCCGGGGCTGGTTCGGGGCGGCGAACACCTGGCTTGCGGTCACCGACCGGGCCGGCGCCGGCGACGAGTACCGGTTCTGGGTGCAGGGCGGCACCCCACCCGAGGACGCCGCCGGCGGCCGGCTGGTGGTCGACCCCTACGCCCGCCAGCTGGGGCCCGGCGACCGGCGCAGCAACGCCGTGGTGGTCGACCCGACCACGTTCGCCTGGAGCGACCGCGGCTGGCACACGCCGGACCCGGCCGACCTCATCCTCTACGAGGTATCGGTGCACGGCTTCACCGACGGCGACCCCGACATCCGGCCCGACCAGCAGGGCCGCTTCGACGGCATCACCGAGCGCATCCGCACCGGCTACTTCGACTCGCTCGGGGTGACGGCCCTGTCGCTCATGCCGCTCGCCGAGGTGCCGAGCATGCAGGGCCCCCAGTCACTCGGCTACGACCCGTCGCTGTACCACGCCGTCGAGCGCGACTTCGGCGGTCCCGACGACCTCCGCCGGCTCGTCGACGCCGCCCACGGCCGCGGCCTCGCGCTCCTGGTCGATATGGTCTTCAACCACACCAGCAACGACTTCAACCCGCTGTGGGACCTGATCCTCGAGCAGCCCGATGACGCCGGCGGCGGCCTGTACTTCAACGGCGCCACCCCGTGGGGCAACCGGGTCGCCACCGAGAAGGCCGACGTCCAGAACCTACTCATCGACTCCTGTCGGATGCTGGTCGGCGAGTACCACGTCGACGGCTTCCGGCTGGACGCGACCCATACCGACTACATGGACCACGGCTTCCTGCACCGCCTGGCCGCGGAGCTCAAGACCGGCAAGCCCGATGTCCTGCTGGTGGCCGAGAACTTGCCCAACCAGGGCGACCTCAACCTGGAAGGTTGGAACGGCTACGGGCAGTGGTCGGAGCTGTTCCACGACAAGCTCAAGGCGCTGCTGCGCGAGGGCCAGTTCGAGGGCCAGTCGGCCGGCACCGACAACCTGGGCGACACCTTCTACTTCAGCCGCTCCCGCTTCGCCGCCCACACCAACAACGTCGTCAACTACTGTGAGAGCCACGACGAGCAGAGCGTCCCCTACGAGCTGCAGTTCACACCCTGGCTGGACAACCCGGCGGCCAAGGAGCGCAAGGGCCGCCTCGGCATGTTCGCCACCCTGGTCGCGCTGGGTCAGCCGATGATCTACATGGGCCAGGAGTTCAATCTGGAACGGCCACGCAACGTGGTCGCCGTCGACTGGCCGGCCAGCCTCGACCAGCACGGCTTCTACCAGTGGTGCCGCCGGCTGGTCCGCCTGCGCCGCCGCTACCCGGGCCTGCGCCTGCGCGGCTTCGACCCGGCCGCCGCCGGCCAGTTCGAGTGGATCCTCGGCCCCTGGCTGGACGAATCGCACGGCGGCGGCCGCCGCACGGTCGGCTGGCGCGCGCATCCCAACGACCGGCCCACCGACACCCTGGCTGTCCTGCTCAACTTCGAGGGTTTCGACGTACAGGTCGACCTGGAACTCGGCCGGCCGGGGGCCTGGGTCAAGCTGGCCGACATAGACCGGGTCGACGACCTGCCTCCCGATGGCACCAACGACCCGCGCGACCCGACCGCCCTGCACAGCACCGACGGCCGCTTCGCCAGCTTCACCCTCCCCGGCTCGAGCGGCTTCATCTACAAATGGACAACGCCCTAGATCACTGATGTCGATTGGTGGGTGGCGTTGGTGGTCGTAGGGGCGGCCGTGGATGCGGATCTCGTCGCCGACCTTTACCTCTCGGAACCCGGTGCCGAAGGCCGCCGCGAACCGGCGCATCGTATGCCACGTGAGCTCGCTCAAGGCTGCGGTGCGTACCAACGCCGAGGTCAGCGGCCGGCACCGCTTGCTTTTCTTGCGTCGCCGGTAGGTCGGTGACACGGTGCCCCCATCCCAGGGAACCGCAGCACAGGAGAAGAAACGCACCGCATGGAGGCGAATCGGGCCCTGCTCAGAACCCTGGGACCCCGGCACGACCAGGAGGGCAAGGATCATGCACCACCACACTCGACCCGACCGACCGACGCCAGCCGAGTCCTTCCCGTCTGATCCGTCGGGGTTGGCTGAGGCTGGGCGGCCCGAGCTGTTGGAGTTGGCCGCTGGCGACACCCTGGAGCTGAGGGTGGGGCCGGTGGCCAAGCGGCTGGGCGAGTCCAGGGTGCGGATGTTGGGCTACAACGGTTCGGTCCCGGGTCCGACCCTCAAGGTCGCCCAGGGCAGCGAGATTGTGGTTCATGTCATCAACCAGGGGGATCTGGACACGACCGTGCACTGGCATGGGTTGCGGCTGGAGAACCGCTATGACGGGGTCCCCCATGAGACCCAGGCCCCGATCCCGGTGGGGGGGGAGTTCAGCTATCGGATCCAGTTCCCCGATGCCGGGTTGTACTGGTACCACCCCCACATCCGGGAGGACTACACCCAGGAGCTGGGCCTGTACGGCAACATCGTGGTTGTCCCGGCCGAGCCCGGCTATTGGCCGCCGGCCGACCGGGACTTCATCCTCACCGTGGATGACCTGCTGGTCGAGGAGGGCCGGATCGCTCCGTTCAGTCCGACCGAGACCAGCTATGCGGCCATGGGCCGCTTCGGCAACGTGTTTTTGATCGGCGGGGATCCGGAGCTGCGGCTGTCAGCCGGGGCGGGGGAGGTGGTGCGACTGTGGCTGACCAACACCGCCAACACCCGGGTGTTCAACCTGACCCTGCCGGGGGCCCGGATGAAGCTGGTTGGTGGGGACAGCGGCCGGGTCGAGCGAGAGGAGTTGGTCGAGGGGGTGGTGTTGGCTCCCTCGGAGCGGGCGGTGGTCGATGTGCTGGTCGAGCGGCCCGGGGAGCTTCACCTGGAGCATCACACCCCGGACCGGAGCTACCGGCTGGCCACGCTGGTGGTGGGTGAGGGGCAGGCGCCGTCGTCGGCGGCGGGAGAGTTCGAGGTGCTGCGGCGGGCCCCGGAGCTGGTGGCCGAGCGCCAGGGGTTGGACCGGTGGCTGGCCGCCGAGCCGGACAAGGTCCTGGCCCTGGTCGCCCAGATGGACGACCCGGCGGCCCTGCCGGCCGGTGCCGGGCCGGTGGTCTATGGCTGCCCGATGCACCCCGAGGTGACCAGTACCGAGCCCGGCCGCTGCCCCAAGTGCGGCATGAAGCTGCTCGCCACCCAGGCACCCGCGGCCCCGGCCTATGCCTGTCCCATGCATCCGGAGGTGGTGAGCGACGAGCCGGGGCGCTGCCCCAAGTGCGGGATGAAGCTGCTGGCCACCGCTGCCCCGACCAGCTATGTCTGCCCGATGCATCCCGAGGTGACCAGCGACCAGCCCGGGCGCTGTCCCAGGTGTGGGATGAAGCTGCTCGCGGCCGCGTCGGTCCCGAAGCCGGCGGCCGGCCCTGATGCCGCTGCGATGGACGACCACGGTGGCCACGCTGCCGACCACGGCCACCATGGCCAAGGCGAAGGCCACGGGCACGGCACCGCCGAGGGGATCGAGTGGGAAGACGACATGGTCGAGGTCAACCGGCTCACCACCACCGCGACCATGCACTGGAGGTTCCTGGACCGGACCAGCGGGGCCGACAGCCCGACCATTGACTGGCAGTTCACCGTGGGCGACCGGGTCAAGATCCGGCTGGTCAACGAGATGGACTCCGACCATCCCATGCACCACCCCTTCCACCTCCATGGCGCCGGGCGGTTCCTGGTCCTGGCCCGCGACGAGGTTCCTGAGCCCAACCTGGTCTGGAAGGACACCGTCCTGGTCCGCACCGGCCAGGTCGTGGACATCTTGTTCGACGTCAGCAATCCCGGGTTGTGGATGGCCCACTGCCACATCGCCGAACACATGCAAAGCGGCATGATGTTCAGCTTCAACGTGGCCCGCGACCAGGCGGTGGCCCCATGACCGCCCCCCACGAGGAGGCCCAGAAGGACCCGGCCGGCGGTGAGGTGCTGGATGTGGTGGTGGTCGGGGGCAGCCAGTCCGGGCTGGCCATGGCCTGGCACCTTCAGCGCCAGGGCCTGCGGTTCGTGGTCCTGGAGGCCGCCCCCGAGCTCGGGCAGGTCTGGCGCTCGCGGTGGGACTCGTTGAAGCTGTTCACCCCGGCCCAGTACGACGCCCTGCCCGGCCTGGCGTTCCCGGCCCCGGCCGACACCTACCCGACCAAGGACCCGGTGGCCGACTACCTGCAGACCTATGCGGCCACCTTCGACCTGCCGGTCCGGCTGAACGCGCGCGTCACCCAGCTGGTCAGGACCGACGACTTCGAGGTCCAGACCGCCGACACCATCTACCGGGCCCGGCGGGTGGTGGTGGCCACCGGCCCGTTCCAGGTCCCCTTCGTCCCCCCACCGGCCGCCAAGCTGGACGCCTCGGTGACCCAGCTCCACAGCGCCGCCTACCGCAACCCCCAGGCCCTCCCGGAGGGGCCGGTGCTGGTGGTGGGCGGGGGGAACTCGGGGTTCCAGATCGCCGAGGAGCTGGCCGCCACCCGCACCGTCGACCTGTCCATCGCCACCACCTGTCCGATGCTGCCTCAGCGGCTGGCCGGCCGGGACCTGTTCTGGTGGCTGACCCGCCTGGGTCTGCTGCGGGTCACCGTCGGCTCCCGGCCCGGTCGGCGGATGAGCCGCCGGGACTTTGTGATCGGGACCAACCGGCGCCGGCTGGAGCGGGCCGGGGTGCGGTTTCGGCCGCGGCTGGTCGACGCCGAGGGTCGCACCGTCCGCTTCGGCGACCACCACCTGCTGGAGGACGTGGGGGTGGTGGTGTGGGCGACCGGGTATCGCGCCGACTATGGCTGGATCCGAATCCCCGGGGTGGTCCGGGAGGGCCATGTGGTGCACCGGCGGGGCGTGACCGAGGTCCCGGGCCTGTACTTCCTGGGCCTGTCCTGGCAGCACACCCGCGGGTCGGCCCTGTTGGGCTTCGTGCACGACGACGCCGCCTACCTCGCCGACCGAATCGCCGCCCGCCACCAAGCCGCCGGGTCGGCCACGATCCCCGCCACCCAGGAGCCGTCGACCTAGCCACGGCTCCCACGCAACCACCTCGCACCGGAGGGCAGACGATGGCAACCCAGGAGCCGAAGGCGATCGCGTTGCCGCGTCATCCAGACGTCACGCTGGTGGACACCGTCGGACCGCTGCGTCGCCGGCGACTGAAGGAGGTTTGTCTTGGCTGAGATCGCGCTGTTCCTCTACGACGGTATGACCGCACTCGACGCGGTCGGACCCTACGAGGT
>DASUPQ010000267.1 GCA_036280995.1 Actinomycetota bacterium
ATCGCGGCACCCCTCGCGTCCCCGGCGCTCCTCCAGGTTGTGCTCCTCAAGCCGTCTGGTCGAACCCGCCAGGCCCGACACGGTGGCATGGTGAGGTTCCGCTCCATCTTGCTGCCTGGGCGCTTGATGCCTGGGCGCGTCCAGGCCGTTGGCGGGATCCCCGGCGGGCCCGGCCAGGAGCAGCAGGCGGCCGTCAGCGGTCCAGGTCGCCTGGGGCCTGCTGGGATCATTGGCGTGACCAACGCGCTGTAGGGGCCGGCGCCGATACCCGATCTACTGACATAGACCAGCAGCCCTGACGTAGGTCCCGCGGTCCTGCGCTGGCCATGCCCTGGTACTCCAGCCCTAGATCATGCCCTATGGTTGGGCGGCTTGCGGCGGGACGGTCGGGCCGCTGTCTGCGCGATGTCCATCACCTGACTGGCGCGCTGGGGTGTTCATCCGTTCTCGCCCGGTGGGGCGCCGTGCCAGCGCCAGCGCGCAACCCGCGGGCGTCCCGGCAGCGCGATGCGGCCGGTGGCCCACAGCACTGCCGTCCAAGGGTCGAGGTCGGCCAGGTCAGCCACCATGTGCGGGAACATCCGGGCGAGCACGCGGGCGCACACCTCCCCTGGTGGGTCCAGGGCCAGCCCGAGACCTTGGGCAATGTCGTGGCCGTGCACCAGCGCCTCGACACAGCCCATCCCGGCAAAGCCTTCTGGATCGGCCATCCCGCTGGGATGCCAGGCTCGCACCTGCGCTGGGGTGGTGCGCACCGTGGCGGCGAGAATCCTCCCGCCGGCCTCGGCGAACTCCAACACCTCGGCCGGTGCGGCATCCTTGTCGGCGTTGGCCATGAAGCGCACATAGCGCGTCGTGGGCTGGGCGACCAGTTGGGCGGCGTAGGACAGCAGGACATCGCCGAGGTGCTCGGCGGTGTGCCAGCAGTCCCACTCCAGCGCACCCGCCGGTGCCGACCAGTCCCGGCCGCCGGCTGGCCGCAGCGTGGTCACCGTGGTGGAGACGGCCGCATCCAGGTCGTCGGCGGTAACGGGCATCGCGTCCTCCACGGGTGCTGCGGTCCCTGCCGTGATGAGCCTACCCGGCACCCCAACCGTGCTGGTGCCCTTCTCGAGGTCGCCGGTCTCGTCGATCACCAGCACCGCCGCGGGGTCGCCGAGCTGCTCCACCAGGTAGGCGCGCAGGTCGTCACGGACGCCGTCGTGGTCCCACACCGCCCGACCCAGCAGGTGCTGCACCCCATCGGGCTGGCATCCCCGGCGTGCTCCAAGGTAACGATCTACGGCTGGAGTACCAGTGCCAATCCAACCTGCTCAGGTTCCCTGGCAACGTGCTGGCGACGTCTCGGCCGCACCGACGCGGCACACCAGTACCGCCGCAGCGACCGTCGGCTCACCAGCCGTAGCCATCCAGGACCGCCTCGATCCGCGGCACATACCGGTCGGGCCCGAAGTGGCGGATGTTGTTGAGGAACTTGTGCAACTGCAGCGCGGGTCGGCGCCGCTCATAGCCCGGGTCGGGCGGCCATTCGTCGTGGTAGGCCTCCAACAGCTCCGCGGGCAGGCTGTTGGACAGCTGCATGTACGCGAGCTCCAGCTCTCGGTCGGCGAAAGAGACCGCCGGGTCGACCAGCCAGCGCCCCTCGACCACGTTGGCGGCCCACAGGTCCCCGTGGGTCAACGACGCCGGCGGCCGCGGCCGCAGCAGCGCCGGCAGCGGACCCTCACAGGCCCGCTCCAGCCGCCGGCGCAGCGGGGCAGGGACCTTCGGGTCGGTCAGATGCACCCGCACCCGGCGCTCGACATAGAAGCTCGGCCAGTCGTCGCTCCAGTCGTTGTGCTGGCGGGTCATTCCCTGGAAGTTGTCCCGGTGCCAGCCAAAGCGGTCCCCGGTCCGCTGGTGCAGCCCGGCGATGGCTCGGCCGAGGGCCGCCCAGTCCGGCGGGCCGCCGACGCGTTCCAGCACCAGGATGTGGTTGACGACCCCCAGCACGGCCGGCACCGGGGCGCCGGCACCCGCCAGGGCGGCCAGGCCGTCGGCCTCCACCTCGGCCGGATACGGGCAGCGCTTGACGACCACCTCCCGCCCGTCGGCCAGGCGACCCATGGTCGTGCTGCAGATGAAGCCGCCCTTGAGGGGCTGGGAGGAGGCCAGTGGGGGCAGGCCGAGCGGCCAGTCGACCCCCTCGCCCGCCGCATCCTCCCTCTGATTCGTCACCAGGAACCTCCCTTGTGCCGGTTCGACGACCCAAGGATCTATGCGACCAGTCTCCGGCCATGCCGGCCGCCACAACCTGTACACCGACCCCGAGCGCGGCGACCACAGCCAGCAGCTGGCCCTCGCTGCAGCCGGTGAACGAGCGGTCCAGCACGGTGACGCTTCCGGCGGCGGTGTCTCCGGCACTAGTGGTCCGTCCCTGAGGTGTCTTGACAGGTAAGGCTCGTTTGCATGTGCAGGCCTGCCTGCCTCTGTGCCGCGACTCGTAACGATCTCGGGACGGTCTCCCTCCTAGACTGCAGGGCGGTGAGCTACGAGCCCGTCCGGCGCTGACCGGCCTGCCGATGGCGGGTTCGGGGCTTCAGAGGAGGCGACGGGCACCGTGCGCAAGCGCTCGACCTGGGTGGCCTGGTTCATGCTGGCCATCTTCGTCGTCAGCGTGCTCGTCGTGGGCGCGCTCATGGTGGCCAACGGCAGCTTCCAACAGGAGCCGCTCGCCGACACGGTTGCGCTGCTGCTGGCGTTCACCGCGTTCATGGTGGTGGGCGCCTTGATCGTGGCGCACCGACCAGGCAACGCCATCGGCTGGATCTTCTCGGCTGTGGGTCTGCTGGCGGTCACTGGCGCGCTGGCCGAGGAGTATGCCAATTATGCCTACTTGACCCGGTCCGGCTCGCCGCCCGGTGCGATTGTCGCGGCCTGGTACGCCTCGTGGGCGTGGTACCCGACGGTGTTTCTGGCGCTGCTGTTCACCCTGTTGTTCTTCCCCACCGGTCGGCTGCTGTCGCCCCGGTGGCGGCCTGTTGCCTGGCTGGCCGGGGCAGCGATGACGGGGTTCACGGCGCTGGCCGCCCTCAAGTCCTCGCTTGGGGTGGAGGAGGGCCGCGTGGTCTCCAACCCGATCGGGATGGCCGGGTTGCAAAACCCAGAGGAGAGCACGGTCGGTGTGGTCCTGCTGAATCTGCTGCTCCTGATGGCGGTGTTGGCGTTCGTGTCGCTGGTCATCCGGTTTCGGCGGTCGCGAGGCGATGAGCGCCAGCAGCTCAAGTGGTTCACCTACGCCGGCGCACTGGTGCCCCTGGCCGCGTTGGGCGACCTCCTACCGGTCGCAGTCAGCAACCTGGTTGTCGCGGCCCAGCTCGCGTTTCTGCCGGTCGCTGTGGGGATCGCGATCCTGCGCTACCGGCTGTACGACATCGATCGGCTGATCAACCGTACCCTGGTCTACGGCCTGCTCACCGTCCTGCTCGCCGGCGTCTACGCCAGCGCGGTCCTGGTCCTCGGCCAGCTGTTCGGAGGACTCCGCGCCGAGCCACCAGGCTGGGTGGTGGCCGGCGCCACCCTGGCGGTCGCGGCGCTGTTCCAGCCGGCCCGGCGCCGTATCCAGGCAGTCGTTGACCGGCGCTTCAACCGCCGCAAGTACGACGCCGCCCAGACCATCCAGGCGTTTTCGACCCGGCTGCGCGAGGAGC
>DASUPQ010000268.1 GCA_036280995.1 Actinomycetota bacterium
ATCACCGCGGCCGGGGCGGCCAGCACCAGGATCAGATAGGCCAGCACACCCGGCACCACCAGCAGCAGCAACCCGACCGAGCACCGCACGCCGACGACCAGCGCCACGCCCAACACGACGGGCCACCGCCCGGACATCCGTTGAGCCACGGCGCCGCGCCCGTCGCGGCCCTGGGCCAGCGCACCCGCGCCGGCGGTGGCCAGGCCGGCCACCACCACGCCGGTCACGGTGGAGACGACCAGGGACGCCAGCGCCGATGCCACGACCGGAGCCGGGATGGCGGTTCCGCCGCGGATGATGTCCTCCAGCCACGCGGCCTCGGCGTAGGACTGCAGGCTGCCCATCGCGGCCAGGACGCCCATGCTCACGCCGTTGGACAGCGCCGCGGCCACGAACGCGGCGACGCACAGCGGCATCGCGCAACGGCGCACCACGGTGATTGCCGTCCCGAGCAGGTCGCCGACGCCGAGCGGACGCAACGGGATCGGACCGGGCTGTGCGTCCCAACCGCCGGGCCGGCCAGGTCCGCCATAGGGCTCGTGGCGCGGATCTCCAGGAAAGTTCACGCCGCCGCCCCCGGGGTCGCCTCGCCGGCTCGGCCACCCCGACGGGGCGCCGGCGCCTGTGCTGTTGGTTCGCTCGCAAGCTCGCTCACGCCAACAATCGTCCCATGCACATCGGCGTCGCCGGATCGGTCACGGTGAACCCGCGGACGGGGGCGAACCGCGTTCACCCGCGCGTCCACCCCGCCCGACCTGTGCAGGATGTCACCATGGGGGTATGAAAGCTCGTGTGCTGGTGGTCGATGATGACCCCGCCCTCGCCGAGATGCTCACCATCGTGCTGCGCGGGGAGGGCTTCGACACCGCCGTCGTGCGGGACGGGTCGAAGGCCGTCGAGGCGTTCCGGGACGTGCACCCGGATCTGGTGCTGCTGGACCTGATGCTGCCCGGGGTGTCGGGGCTGGACGTGTGCAAGGAGATCAGGGCCGAGTCCGGCATCCCGATCATCATGCTCACCGCCAAGACCGACACCGTCGACGTGGTCCTGGGGCTGGAGTCCGGGGCCGACGACTACGTCATGAAGCCGTTCAAACCGAAGGAGCTGACCGCCCGGATCCGGGCCCGGCTGCGCCGCGCCGACGTCGGATCGGCCGAGCGGCTGCGGGTCGCCGACGTGGACATCGACGTTCCCGGCCATCAGGTCACCCGGGACGGCGAGCCGATTCCGCTCACCCCCCTGGAGTTCGACCTGCTGGTCGCCCTTGCCCGCAAGCCGCGCCAGGTGTTCACCCGGGAGGTGCTGCTGGAGAAGGTCTGGGGGTACCGGCACGCCGCCGACACCAGGCTGGTCAACGTGCATGTGCAGCGGCTGCGCTCCAAGATCGAGAAGGATCCGGAGCATCCCGAGGTGGTCGTCACCGTCCGCGGCGTCGGATACCGGGCCGGAAACATCTGACCTTGCCCGATCATTGAGTCGTGACCACTGAGCCGGACCAGTCGGGCGATGCCGGGCCCGCACCGCAGGCCCCGGTCGTCGACCGTCCCCGACCCATCGGCAACCGGCTGACCCGGCTGAGTGAGAAGGCCCGCAGGGGCCTGTCCACCGCGCGGTCGCGGATCGCGTTCTGGAGCCGGTCGCTGCTGCTGCGGGTGGTCGTGCTGACCCTGACCCTGTCCGCCGTCGTCATGATCACACTCGGGCTGATCCTGCAGCAGCAGATCACCACCGGCCTGCTGCAGTCCAAGATCGACGCGGCCACGGTGGAGATCAACAACGCCCGGCAGACCGTGCAGAACAGCCTGTCCGGCGCCGACTCGGATCCCAACTCGCTGCGCGAGCAGCTTTCGCTGGCATTGACCGAGATCGGCCGGGTGGAAGGGTCGAGCGGCGCCCAGAACTCCACCGCGGGTGTGTTCGAGCCGGTCATCGTGCCCAACCGGATCCAGTCGGACGCCGACCTGGCGGTCGCCCAACCACTCGGCGACGTGCCCGCCGAGCTGCGGGCCCGGGTGGCCCAGGGAAACGTCTCCTACCAGTACACGACGATCCGGCGGGACGACCGGGCCATCCCGGCGCTGGTGATGGGTAGCCCCGCGGGCACCACCACCGACAACTTCGAGGTGTACCTGATCTTCCCGTTGGCCGGCGAGCAGGGCACGGTGCAGGTCGTGCAGCGCACCCTGTTGCTCGGCGGCGTCGCCTTGGCCATCGCGCTGACCGGCATCGCCGCACTGGTCGCGATGCAGGTCGTGCGCCCGGTGCGCCGGGCCGCGGCCAGCGCCCGCAAGCTGGCCGCCGGCGACCTGGCCGAGCGCATGCCGGTCAAGGGACCGATCGAGCTGGAGACCCTCGCGAGTTCGTTCAACGGGATGGCCGAGGCGATCCGGGTGCAGATCCGCCAGCTGGAGGAGTTCGGCAAGCTGCAACGCCGATTCACCTCGGACGTCTCGCACGAGCTGCGCACCCCGCTGACCACCGTCCGGATGGCCGCCGACATGCTCTACGACGGTCGGGAGGACTTCCCGGAGTACCTCGGCCGGTCCACCGAACTGTTGGTCGACGAGCTGGACCGGTTCGAGTCGCTGCTGGCCGATCTGCTGGAGATCAGCCGCTACGACGCGGGCATGGCCGAGCTCAGCGCGGAGACGATCGACATCCGTTCCTGCATCCACGCCGGCATCTCTGC
This sequence comes from Actinomycetota bacterium, assembly GCA_036280995.1. Classification (NCBI taxonomy): domain Bacteria; kingdom Bacillati; phylum Actinomycetota; species Actinomycetota bacterium. The sequence goes on from DASUPQ010000268.1 coordinate 2,690, forward strand.
GGCGGCGCCGCTGGCCGACCAGTTCGACATCCAGATCGTCACGATCCTGCCCGAGCATCCCGTCGTCGCCGAGATCGACAACCGGCGGGTGGACCGCATCCTGCGCAACCTGATCAACAACGCGATCGACCACGCCGACGGCAAGCCGGTCGAGGTGGAATTGGCCGCCGACCCGGACGTGCTGGCCATCACCGTCACCGACCACGGGGTCGGATTGCGGCCGGGGGAGGCCGGGCTGGTGTTCAACCGGTTCTGGCGGGCCGACCCGTCCCGGCAGCGGCACACCGGGGGCACCGGCCTCGGTCTGGCGATCTCGTTGGAGGATGCCCGGTTGCACGGCGGCTGGCTGCAGGCCTCCGGCACACCGGGGGAGGGTGCCCGGTTCCGGCTCACCCTGCCACGCCGGCGCGGCGGGCTGATCA
>DASUPQ010000269.1 GCA_036280995.1 Actinomycetota bacterium
GGCCACCGTGTTGTTCAGCGACATACTGGGATCACTGAACAGGCGTCGCGGTTTGGGGATCGCAGCTGGCGAGTGCTGCTGGACGCCCACGCCGAGGCCGGCGTCTGGGTAGGCGCACGGTCCTAGGCGGGTTCTGAGCAGCAATGGTGGAAGTGACGTGCCGCGCAGCCTGCCACAGGAGGGGCGAACCTCGCTGCGCAAAGGCTCCCGACCGGCGGGACATCCTCGCGCGCACCCAGCCTCTCCTGGTCGGCCACGCGGTCGACCTGGCCACTGGCCAACCACCTCCTAGGACGATGCCAGTCCAACCCACACCTCAGCTCGCCCAGGCCGGTCTCCGCACCCAGAGACAGACTCCTCCCAGCTCGTCCACGCTCTGGACGGCCTGATCCCTGCCCGAGCAATCACCGGGGCCTGCTGGACGCCCTGGTGAGCATGGCCAACACCGCGTATCCAATGGCCCAACAAGGATCACCAACAACACGACAGCACGCCCTGGTAGGGCGGGACACGCAGGCTGGCGGTCTCCCCCAGCCCCGCCCGCCAGCAGCCCGCCGAATGGTCCCGGACCCACATGGGCGCACGTGGCCGTCCGTTCCGCCTGGGCCGTGTACCCGGAGGCAGGTTCTGGAGGCCGCGTTCTCACCCGCTTTGGATGATGCTGCGGACGGACCATCGGCCGAGAATGGCCGGCGTCGCATGCCGGGCGCACTCCCCCACTTGTCCTGGCTGACCCGGAGGGTGGTCATCGATGCCGACGTCTTGGAGGCTGTCGCGGCGGATCCTGTCCCCCACCAGGGACCGAGGAGGTGAAGCCGGCATCCCTGGCCGCCGCACATTCACGGCATGGCTCCTGGCCGGGCTCGTGCTAAGCCTGGTCCTGGGACTCAGCGGTTGTGGTGCCGGCGGTGGGAGCGACTCGGCGACCCGCCCCACGACCGAACGCTCCGGCACCCGCCCTGAGCCGAGCGGGACCGAGTCACCGAGGGAGACGACCACCGAACCGACGCGACCACCCCGGACCACCGCGGACACGCCTGCCTCGACCCGGCCCCCGACCACGGCCGAGCGTCCCAACTCGCCCACGACCACCGCCGAGAGGTCGGCTGAGGCGCTGGCGCCAACCTCGGCCCCCACGCCCTCGGCTGCGGGCACACCGGCCGCGGCCGAGTCCGAGGGGCTGGGAGCCCTCGGCTGGACCCTGCTCCTCCTCCTGGTGGTCGCGCTGGCTGTCGGCTGGCTGCTCTGGCGGTCACGCCGGCGGTCGGCCTGGGACGCCCAGGCTGCCGCGCTGGAGCAGGACTCCCGCACGACCAGCGGCATCCAGCTGCCGCTCGTCCTGACCGCGGAGGATGCCGGGCAGCGGGCCCTGTCGTGGCCGCCATTGCGGGCTGAGCTGGTCGACCTCATGGGTCGTTGGGACCTGCTGGCCGAACGCGCGCCCGACGACCAGAGACAGCAGCGGTCCGGACAGGTCCGAAGCCTGCTCCAGGAGTTGGTCGCGGCCGTGGACGCCGAGAACCAGGCGCTGGCGACCGGGCGGGACTGGCGGCTTCTGCGGCCGCGGGTCGACCAGGCCGAGCGGGTATTGTCCGCCGTGCTGGCCGGCGTCCCCCAACAGGAGCCATCTGCGGGCGGAGAGCCCTGGCAGCCAGCTCCCGGCGGATAGCCACCTCCAGCAGGGTCGGGCGGCAGTCCCTTGGGGACACCCAACGGCCAGGCTGCTGGTGAACACGCCTTGGATCGGCCTGCCGCACCTCAACCGCAGGATGACCACACTACCCAGCGTCTTGGCGGAGCGGTCGTCAATCCGGCAGGCCCTACCACTTTCGGCCTTGCCAGCCTGCATACGAAGCAGGTGCTATGGCGCCGCCAGACAGCCCTGATTGCTTGCTCAAGTAGTCATTCTGCCGGTCATTCCACAGGCCACAACTGAACCTCACCAGACCGCATTCACCAGAAACGCCGCCCAACCTGATCTGGCTAGACCCAACTGGACCGTAGAGAACAGAAGATTGGCAGTTATCTCCTAAACAGCGGGCGGGACGATCTCAGAAACGACCGTTTCTGCGACACAGTCGGCCGTCCTAGTCCAGGTGAGCGCGCCGGGCGGCCCGGGACGCCTGGTGCAGCTCATGTGTTGCCTCCTCTGACGATGACACCAGCAATAGAGTCCGTTCGACACCCGGTAGGGCTTGGTCGGCTGCGCCGGCTGCGCGGCTCGCGCCCACATGTAGGGGCCGTCCGGGTGCCAGCGTTGCCCGGGCTCCGGGCAGGACGAGAGGGCGGTATGAGAGCGGTTGTCTACGACAGGTACGGCCCACCCGAGTCGTTGCGGGTTGAGGAGGTCCCGACGCCGTCGCCGACCACCAACCAGGTGCTCGTTAGGGTCTCGGCGACGTCGGTCAACCTCTCGGACTGGGAGTGCCTGCGGGGCGCGCCGCTGTATGCGCGGCTGGGCGGGCTCCGCGCGCCGGCCCGCCGGACGCTCGGCTCGGATGTGGCCGGGCGCGTC
>DASUPQ010000270.1 GCA_036280995.1 Actinomycetota bacterium
TTAGTCGCGAGCAGGCAGCTGCTGCACCGACCAGCGGTTGCCGTCCGGATCCTGGAAGAACACGAAGGAGCCCCAGGGGAACTCCTGGACCTCGCTGACCTCCACCCCCCGCTGGGCCAGCTCCCCACGCGCGGCATTGATGTCGGAGACGACCAGCTGTAGGCCTGCGGCCGAGCCCGGTGGCGTGTCCGCGACCCCGATCCCAAGGGCGATCGAGCAGGCCGATCCGGGCGGCGTCAGCTGCACGAAACGAAGCTCATCGCTCACCCTGTGGTCATGGTCGGCATTGAAGCCGACCTTGTCGGTGTAGAAGGCCTTCGCGCGGTCCACGTCCGAGACGGGAACCGCCACCAGCTCAAGCTTCCAATCCATGGCATCGTCCTTGGTCGCTACGGTTGGCAGTCGGTGAAGCCCAGCACCGTCGACGGCAAGCACCCTAGCCCTCGCCCTCGGTAACGTCGAACTCGACGGTCTGCCCCTCCTCCAGCGAGCGGTAGCTGGCAGCCTCGATCGCACTGAAGTGCACGAAGATATCCGGGCCCCCTGACGCTCGATGAAGCCATAGCCCTTGTCAGGGTTGAACCACTTGACGGTTCCTCGGTCATAAGCGTTGTCCCTTCCTCCGTCATCTTGGAGGTTGCCTCCCCACGCCGGCCCAGGGTGACGCCGGTTGAACGACAGGCCACGGCAGCGGATTGGACAACCTCAGTGAGAGAAGCAGCCTGACCTGGCTATAGTTCAGCGGGCGTGTGGGACTTGAACGGTCGCGCCGACGCTCGAGTGCCGCCGGGACCACGACCTGGTACGGGAAGCCCGTATGGAAGTACGGCTTGCCCACGAGCAGAGGAGTGGGCTCGCCGATCCCGTAGGACGACCGCCCTACCCGCCCGTTGCCAGCCCCAGATGTTCCAGGCGGGCGAGCCATGGTCAAATCAGGACGAGCCGCCCAGCGGCGCGCATGAGGGGGCAGACAGATGAGGTCCAGGCCAGGCCAGGCCGGTCGTGCCGTCGTCGCGGCCTTGGTCGTGTTGATGCTGCTGGCAGGCTGTAATGGCGACGACGACGGCACCACCGCCACCACGGGCGCCACCGAGACCGCACCCGCCCCGACCCCGACGCCAACTCCGACCACGGCCGCCGGTGGCGGCCAGACCGGCGGAGGGACCAGCCCTGGCAGCTGTGACGGCTCCATCGGCGCCGAGACGGTGGAGAACGTCGAGGTCCCCGCCGGTGCCACCTGCACACTGGAGGGCACGACGGTCACCGGCAACGTCCGGGTGCGCCGTGACGCCACCCTCGATGCCCGGCGCGTGAGGGTCGATGGCGACGTGCAGGGCGAGAACGCCCGGGCTGTCAACGTCACCATGTCGTCGGTGGATGGCAACATCCAGGTCGAGCAGGGCGGCTCCTCCAACGTCACCCGCACCCGCATCGACGGGGACCTGCAGTGGGAGAGCCAGCGTGGACGCCTGGTGGCCGACCGCAACGTCATCGATGGCAACCTCCAGGCCGAGAGCAACCGCGGCGGGCTGACCGTCACCGGCAACCGCATCGACGGGAACCTGGAGTGCGAGTCGAACCGCCCCGCGCCCACCGGCGGGAACAACAGGGTCGAGGGCGACAAGGAGGACCAGTGTGCGCGGCTGTGACCGCGTGACCTCGACGCGCATCGCAGCGAGGACTACTGCGACCCGAGGTCGACGAGGGCGAATGGCAAGGCGGCGGGGGTGTACCTGCACCTCGGCGTCCGTCAGGAGCCTAGCTGGCGGTGCCGCGGTCTCGTCCGATGGCGGCCGGGGCCTTCAGACATGGACCCGATAGCGGTGGCTGATCGGCGCCCGCCCCGACCCGCTCCTTGCGCTGCCGGACGACCTGCGCGCTAGGCTGGCAGCGGGCTTGGCGGGCGGTGTGGGTCCGGAGCGCCCGGCGCCGGTCCACACCGACGACCCGCGCCGAAGGCACCGCGACGTGCTCACGTCCCATGGAGGAACTCCGGATGACGCAGGAGCGTCCATCTTGGCGGTGGCGCGACCCTCACCCTGGGGCTCGTCCAGCGTTGGGGCGAGGTCTATCCCCGCTGGATCCCGTTGGTGGGCGGCAAGCCGGTCCGGCCGGGCGCCGCGACCCTCCCGGCGTCGCTGGTCGCGGTCCTGATGACCTCGGCCGGGCTGGGGCACTGGCGCGCGGCGATCCTTGGCTACTTCCCCGAAGGCAGCTCGGGCGAGAACTGGGGGACGGTCGCCCCCGGCTACCTGTGGCCGCTGTGGGGCGTCGCTCTGGGGGCCGCCACCCTCGCCTACCACCTTCGCCGGCGCGGCCGATGCCCTTACTGCGGCCGACCAGATCCGAGCGGGAGGTGATGGCAGTGCTGCACGTCGAGGTGTCGACCACGGTCGAGGCGTCCAGGCCCACGGTCTTGGACGTCTACGGCGACTACGCCGGCTGGCCTCGGCTGTTCCCCACCATCGGCGGGGTGCGGCTGCTGGCCCGCCAGGGGCCGAAGCTGGTCCTGGAGGTCGACCACATGGAAGGCAAGGTCCGCAACGAGCTCCTGGTCCGGCCGCCGGACGCGATCGACCTGTGGGAGGAGAAGCGCCACTACGACGCCCAGTTCAGCAACCGCTTCGAGACCGTCCCCGGCGGGACTCTGTTCACGGTGCACGGCGACATCCGCCTCAAGGGCTGGGCCAGGCTGCTCCAGCCGTTCCTCCGAGGCTACGTGCGCCGTCAGATGCAGCGGCTGCAGCTGCAACCGGTCAAGGCCGAGGCGGAGGCACGCGCCCGGCAGGCCGCCGAAGCGGCCTGGCGCAACCAAGGGAGATGTCGCAGTGCTGAGTGAGCAGCTGGTGAGGTCCCTGGCGGTGGCGCTGCTCGTGCTCGGCACGACAGCACCGGCCGACGCGGGCGCAGCGCAGCCCGAGCGGGCCCCGGCCGGCGCCAGCGGCCGGTTCGTCCAGGGCTGGATGGCTACGTGACCGTCTCGGAGGCCGAAGGGCGGGTCTCCGGGTGTGCCGGGGTCGCCTGCTGGTCGACTCGGAGTTCGTGGACATGCAATCGCTTGACCTCGAGGTCCTCGATCTTGAGGTGCCGCACGACCGCCCGTCCGACCGCCAGCCGACCGACCGCCAATGCGCCGACGGCCCCGGCACCAACGGCCACCGCCCCAATCGCGGCCGCCCCGACGCGAGCCGTTGCCAGCTGCACCACCGCAGGTTGCCGCCGACGTCGGCCGAGCAGAGAGCGGGATGATGGAGCCCATCGAAGGCTATTCATGCCCGGGTCCTCCTCGACTCAATTCTTCGCGCCGCCTCATCCTCAATGCGCGAACCTCCCGTTGATAACTGGCCGATGCGTGATCACTGTTGCTCGGCCAGGATCAGGCGGCGAAGTATCCACCGATCGAGCACAGTGCCAGCGGCGAGGCGTGCAGACGCACTCCCATCGCCGACCTGGTTGGCTGACTCCGAGTCAAGGCCGCTTTGTCCCGAACCGAGCCGGACGGTTGAGTCCCGGCTGCCTACGGCTCCTTGGGGACGATGATCCACATGGCCACATAGAGGATCACACCCGAGCCGCCGAGCACGGCCAACAGGACGAACAGCACCCGGATCAGGGTGGGGTCGAGGTTGAAGTGCTCGGCCAGGCCACCACACACCCCGGCCACCTGGCGATTGGTCTTGCTGCGGTACAGCTTGCGGGGTGGGTCCATGGCGCCGCCTTTCACGAGGCGTACCTGCATCCGGCCGACCGTGCACAGAAGCCTACTGGTTGTTGAGGGGTCAAAGAACCAAGATGGCGGGGCGAATCTCCGTCGTCGAGCAGGGAGGCAGGCCGATGTACCTGATCCGCGAGCGGTTCTTCCGGTTGGGCCAGGACTCCGACATCACCGACGAGCACGGCCGGCCCGTCCTCCACGTCGACGGCAAGGTCCTGAGCCTGCGCAACCGGCTGGTCCTGCGCGACCCCGACGGGCGGGAGGTGGCCCAGGTCCAGCGCAAGCTGGTCGCCATGCGCCCCACCTACCAGATCTCGGTCGCCGGGCAGGAGGCCGCCGAGGTCCGCAAGCGCCTGTTCACCCCGTTCGGCGACCGGTTCACCATCGACGTTCCCGGCCCCGATGACCTGGAGATGTCCGGGGATCTGTTCGACCATGAGTTCAGCATCGGCCGTGGCGGCCAGACGGTGGCCACCGTGTCCAAGCGCTGGTTCAGCACCCGCGACACCTACGCGGTCGACGTGGCCCCCGGCCAGGACGACCTGCTGCTCCTGGCCAGCGTCCTGGCCCTGGATCTGGCCCAGGACCAGGAGCGCGACCAGCACTGACCTTCGACGCCGCAGCGGACTGGCTGCTGACCAGCGATGAGCGGGGCAACGCCGTCGACGCCGCAGACGGCATGGACAGCACCGGCCGGCTGACCGTCCGCACCGCGTCCGGCGCCACCGCGGCGACCTGCGCTTCACCTCGGCCCGGCCAACATCCGCTTCCAGGTGCTGTTGCCCTCATCCAGAACGGGTAAGGGCGCGGCCCGGTGGGCTCAGACCGGTTCGCGCAGGTCCCCACCATGGGCGGCCACGGCCCAGATCACGAACACGTTCAGGGTGATGATGAGCAGCGACCAGAACGGGTAGTAGGGGATGAACAGGAAGTTGGCGATCGCGCTGAGCAGCGCCAGGGTGATCGCCACCGCCCGGGCCCAGGTCCTGCCCGACAGCAGCCCCC